>NZ_JBIPMD010000058.1:0-15741 GCF_044369315.1 Silvanigrella sp. | reverse complement strand
ATAAAAAGATTTAAATTACGGAGTATTTTTATGACTAATTTTTTTCTTACTTGTTTCTTTCTTTATTTGTTTTAGTCTCGAATGTTCATGCTTCAAATAATAATCAAAAAAAGCCAGAGTTGAAAATATGTGTTTCTGGTGGTTATATCCCTTATAAAATTAAATTAACAAATGGGGGCTGGGACGGTTTTGATGTTCCCATTATGAAAGATTTTGCTGATTATTTAAATAAAACCCCCGTTTTTGTTGATGTCGAATGGGCAAGTATCATTCCTTCTTTAGTTTCATTTAAATGCGATATGATTTCTGTTGGGCTCGTTGTTACTCCAGAAAGACTCAAAGTTGTTAGTTTTGGAAACATTGTGTATGAAAATGAACTTGTTTTAGCAATGCAAAATATAAATAATAATAATAATATAAATTATAAATCACTTCATGATTTAATAAGAGCTAACAAAGTGATTTCAGTGGCTGCAGGAACAAGTTCTGCTTTATATGCTGCGCGAGAAAAGTTAAATATTATGACGTACAATGGATTGGATGCGCCTATTAATGCATTATTAACAAATAAAGTAGATGCTGTTTTATTTTAAATTCATTATTTAAATGCAATGCCTGAAAATATTTCATCTAAAATTTTCATTTTGCCTGAAAAAGTTCATATAGAAAAAGTATCTGCTGCATTTAGAAAAAAAGAGAAAAAGCTAAAAAAAGAATTTAATCAATTTGTGAAAAAATGGTCTAAAACAAATAATTTAAAAATTTATGAAGAAAAATACTTTGTAAATGATAAAGAAAAATAAAAACAATTAACTTGTTAATTTATGCCAATCTTCTTTGGTCATTAAATAAAGATTAATATCTTTATAATGGTCATAATTCCATTCGCTTTTAGGATTCATTTTGTTAAATTTGAATTTAAGCTTTTTGGCAATAGCGTTGCTTGGCATATTTTCTGTTGCGCAAGAAATCTCAATTTTTTCCAATTTTAAGTTTTCAAATCCGTATTGAATGAATTGTTTACATGAATTATAAATAATTCCATTTTTTTGAAGATCTTGGTCTAACCAATATCCTATTTTTGCAAGTTTTAAAGAACTATCTATTTCATGAAAAGAGAGCATCCCTGAAAAATTATTTTTATAAGCAATGGCTAAAGACAATTCATTTTTAACTTGATAACCATGTATACACTTTTTAATAAAATTAACACTGTCTTCAATTGTTTTATTATGATCTAGCCAAGGTAACCATTGACGCAGATAACTTCTATTTTTTTCAATTAAATTAAAAAGGATAGAAGCATCATTTAAACTTAAATATTTTAATTCAGTTTCTTCATTGACTTTTAAAAATAGGATTTCATTCATAGCAGGATCTCCTCTATGAATTCTTAATAAAAAAAAAATATAAATGAAAAGATTTATTTTAAATATTTATTAAATATCTTATTATAATCCTCAGATTTTTAAATTTATCTAATTCAGAATTATAATTATTTAATGCGTTATTAATATTTTTATATTGGTTTGTGCTAAATTTCGATTTTTTTGAGAAAACTTGATAATAATCTTTTTTAAATAAAGTAAAATTATAATATGTAATATTTTGATATTTCAATTTTTTTGCAGAACGAATTCCAATGAATTTATCTTGCGGATATAAATTAATAACATTTTCAGATATTTTTTTCATATTTGTTTCGTGATTGTGACTTACTTCTATTAAAGGATGATATTTTTTATTTTCTTCATCAATCCAAGGGAATGATTTCCAAAAGTCTTTATTATATGTATTTCCTCTTGAAATTCCGATTTTTAATTTGTATTTTTTGACATCATCATAATTCTTAATTTTATAAAGTTTTTTGGTTTCTGTATTTGTAAAAAATACAAAATTAGATTCCCAAATTGGAATTTTAGGGTATAAAATAAATTTTTCTCTTTCTGGATTTTTTTAAACCTTTAGTGATGCATCAAAAGTTCCTGCATTTAATACAAATTCACATTTAGCCCATGGAATGATTTCAATTTTATATTTGATATTTAATTTATTAAGAATCATATCAATTATTTCAACTTCAATTCCACCAGTAGCAATTCCAGTTTCCATATTTCCTTCTATATATGGAGGAGAAACACCTGAGCATATTCTTAAAATTTCAGATGCATATAAATTTTTTAAATTAAAAAAGAAGAAGAATTATAATAAATTTTACATAAAATAACTTCATCATAAAAAATTTTCCGATTATTTATAGATTTTTTTTAAATATTTCACTAAATTTTTTTGTTTTTTTCAGATTTTTTAATTCAATGTCATAAATTTTAGTAACTTCTTCTATGTTTTTGAAATTATTTGACGAATAATTAGATATTTTTGAAAATACTTGATAATAAGGTTTTTTAAATAAAATGAAGTTATAATTTGTTATATTTTTTAACCCTAATTTTTTGGCCATATAAATACCAGTTGTTTTATCCATGGGATAAAGTTGTATTTTATTATCGGATAATTTAGTAAGATTTGTCTCGTGATTAAAAGATACTTCAAGAAGTGGGTGGTAAATTTCTTTTTCTTTATCAACCCAAGGATATGCTTTCCAAAAATCGGGATAGTATGAATTATTTCTTGCTACTCCAACAATGAGCTTCTTTTTTTTAGCATCATCAAAATTTTTAATTTTAAATTCTTTTTTTACATCTTTGTTTGTATGAAAAACAAAAGCAGATTCCCAGACAAAATTTTCAGGAAAAATTAAAAATTTTTCTCTTTCAGGATCTTTAGAAGCCTGAAGGGCAGAGTCATACAAACCTTCTTTTAACGCAAATAAACATTTAGACCAAGGCATCAATTTAATTTCATATTTGATATTTAATTTTTTAAATATGGCGTCCATTACTTCAATATCTATGCCTCCTTGAACTTCTCCTGTATCCATATCTCCATTGATATAGGTAGAACATATTTTAAAAGTAGATAAAGAGAAAATATTTAAATGAATCAGTAATAATGGAATGTAAATAAAAAATTTCATATTTATCTCTTAGAGTTTATTTATTTTAGATTGTTTTTTAAATATTTTTTAAAAATACTTTCATATTTTTTTGTTTTTTTAAACTTAATTAACTCTTTATCATAGTTTTTCATTAATTCGATGATATTTTGATATTTATCATTGGAAAATTTTGATTTTTTTGAAAAAACATTATAATAATATTTTTTAAATAAGACAAAATTATAAAAACTTATATTTGATAAATATAAGTTTTTAGCTGTATAAAGTCCAATTGATTTGTCTTGAGGGTAAAGTTGAATTCGGTTAGCAGAAAGTTTTTTTAAATTACTTTCTACATTGACTGAGGGTTCTATAAGAGGATGGTATTTTTGAGCCTCTTTATCGATCCAAGGAAACGCTTTCCAAAAATCTGCATTGTAAGAATTTTCATGAATGACACCGATTACTAATTTATATTTCTTAATATCATCATAACTTTCAATTTTATATTTCTTTTTAATTTCATTATTTGTAAATAAAACAAATACTGTTTCCCAAACCCAATTTTCAGGATAATAAAGAAATTTTTCTCTATCCGGATTTTTTGATACTTTAATTCCTATATCGACAACCCCAGCTTCCATAGATAATTCACAGCGTGCCCAAGGCATTTCTTCAATAGTGTATTCAATTCCAAGCTTATTAAAAATGGAAATAAAGATATCAATATCTATACCATTAACTTCACCTGTTTCGCGATTGGATTCTAAGTAGGGTGGACTTTGTTCGGTACAAACACGAATCGTATTTGAAGAATATGCATAATAAGAATGAAATAGAAAAAATAAGGTAATAAATGTTTTAGAATATAACTTCATTTAAAAAAACCCTATAATTATTTTTACTATAATAATTTTAATTTAGATTTTGTTAAATGACAATGTCAAAATAATTCATAAAAATGAATTACATTTTTAGTGGGGATGGAATACCAAGTAATTTTAATCCTTCAAAAATCATAGTTTTAGTTACGTTTACTAAAGTTAAACGTGTGTTTTTAATATCACCCTCTGTACTTTTAATTGGGCAATTTTCATAAAATCGATTAAAACTTTTTGCAAGATCATAAAGATAATTTGCAATTAATGAGGGCCTATTTTGGATTGCAGCTTGTAAAGCAAAATCATTAAATCGTGATAATAAAAATACAAGTTCTTGTTCATTTTTATCTGAAATCTCAAAAGTAAATTGCTGAGATGGGGCCCCAATTTTTTCTAATATACTTGAACAACGTGCATGAACATATTGTAAATAAGGTCCTGTTTCTCCATCTAATCGGAGCCATTCTTCAAGTGAAAAATTAATTTGAGTGTTGTTATCTACCCGAAGCATTCCATATTTAAGTGCCCCAATTGTAATATTTCTCGCTGTTGTCTCTATATCTTGATCGCTCCATTGGCCTCTGTAACGTTCTAAATAATCTCCTGTTACCTTTTCTTCCATTTTGTTTTTAAGATCCAAAAGTTGGAGACCATTTAATTGACGGGAGCTAAATGGTTTTCCTTCTTCCGTATTTACTGTTTCGTATGATAAATGAACAGATTTTGAGGCTTGAGGGTAACCCATGAGTTCTGCAATTTTAAATAACTGTTGAAAGTGTAATTTTTGTCTGGAATCAACAACAATAATTGATCTTGTTACCTCTGGGTCTGAAAATTTGCGCATGATTAAATCAATATCTTTTGTAAGGTATAAGCCATTTCCATCGGACTTTAAAAGCATAGCAAAACCGAGTTTCCATTGGCTTAAATCAAGGCCAATAGCTCCGTTGTCTTTAACAAAAAATCCTTCTTCATATTTCTTTTTTACAATAGCTTTAGAAGAAGCTTCACACTCACTTTCAAAATACCAAACATCAAAATAAGAATTTAACCACTTGTAAACATTTCTGAGTTCTTCAAGGCTCCATTCCCTAGTTTCCTTCCAAAGATCATAATATTTTCCAGAAGAATTATTCAACTGTTTTAAAATTTCAGAAATATGATTTTTAACTTCTGTTTCTTGTTCTGTTCCTTTAGTTGCTTTAAAGGCGTCATCCGCTTCCGCATACATTTGACCAAGCCAGCGCGTTTTGTCTTTTGTTGGCAATTCTTTTTCGCTTGGGTGAGTTAAATACCAAATAATTTTTGCAACGTGTGTTCCTAAATCTCCTGGAAATGTGGCACGAACTACTTTATTTCCAGCATAATCTAGTAAATTTGAGACGGCATCTCCTAAAACAAGACAACGTAAATGTCCGACGTGCATGGCTTTATGGGTATTTGGCTGAGAATATTCTACAACTATTTTATCTTTTTCATTATTTTCTAGTAGATTGCGAGAAAAGTATTCTCTTGATGAAATGTCTTTATCTAAATTTTGAGCTAAATTATTAAAGTTACAATGAAAATTTAAATAGGCATTGATACAATCTATTTTTAATATAAATTTTTTGTTTTTTTGGTTTAATTTATCAGATAATTCTAGGGCAATTTTATTTGGAGCTTGTTTAAAATTTTTTGCAAATGGAAAACAAGGCAAAGCAGCTTGACCAAATGAAAAATCAGGGGGAACTGTGAGCATGTTATAAATGTCTATTCCTTTTAAGCTGAACTCAAGATTTAATTCTTTGCTCATCCCCAAAAGTTCATGATGTATGAGGTCAGAGATTTCTTTTTTAAAAGGATCATGTGCAGTCGTCATTGTTCACCAAAAGAAGAAGTTATATAAAATAATGAGCTTTCTCCTAGATAAGCCTACTTACAGCAGGCTATCAAGAGTGCAATAAGAGCCAAGCTATTTCAAATTCCTCTTTATGTCTATAATTTACAAAGTATTACGGAAGAAAATAGATAAGTAAATTTATCGTGGCAAAGCTAAGTATCTTAGAAATAACAATTACATTCGTTTGTGTTTCCTCATTAAGCCTATAGGGATTGCAATAATAAATTCAATTAGTGTAATGTACTAGTTTGTTAAAATGAGAAATCTTGGGTTCTTTAGCAAAGATAACCCAAGTTATAATTAAATCATTTTATTATGGATTCTAAATTGCACTCTTCATAAAAAAAGTTTTCTGGTAGTTTTCTATTAAAATTAGAAAAACCCAAGTTTTTAAAGTAAATATCTTTGAGTCTTTCCATTTTATTAATTTCATTAGAATTTAAATTAACTACATTACAAATTTCATCAGGATAAATTCCAGTGTCAATGTCGTTAATTTTATTAATATTAAAGTAAACCGCCATTTTTAAATTGTATTTTTTTAAATTTTCTTGTTTTTCAATCCATTTAAAAGCATCTTTTATCCAATTGTGTTTCCTTATATTGTCTTCTCCTTTATCTGTTTTTGCTGTTGTGCCAAACTCACATATGGATAAAGGTTTTCTAGAGATTCTTCTTATTCTTTTCATGGCGGGTTCAAAAATATCTGCAAATGAAACCCAAGCGCTTTTGCCTCCCCAATTATATCCATCGACTCCATTCCAATCAATAAATTCATCTCCAGGGAAATATTCTTCAAAAGGTCTTGTATTTAAATCAATACTATTAGGTGAAAAAATAAAAAGAACACGATCTTTATTTAATCCTCTTTCTCTAAAAAATTTAAAAACATAACACCACATTTTTTTGAAATCATTTGGGTTTGAATAAAGTCTATAATGAATATTCATTTCATGCGCAAAACGAATGAGAATTTTAGGTTTTCCAAATATAAGATTTGGAGTTGTATTTGATAAATAATTTAATATCGCCGTACAACAGCGTTCTAAGTAGTTATCAAACATTCCAGTATAAATTCTTTTGCAAATATCTTTTGGAGTGGGTTCAACAGTACTAGTTGAAGGATACCAAGTAATGAGTGGAATTTTGCCTAAATTCCAAATTGTAGTAGGAATTGTTGTAAAAAAAGGAACAACCATGTCTGGATCTTTTCTATAATCAAACATAGAAAAGTACTGAATTACGTCGTGGCGATAGTTTATATATTTTTCAAAACATTTAATATTATCAATAAAATTTGGTTTTGTTTCGTTACAAATTCCTGTAATAATGTTCTGTTTAGAAAAATCATTTGCATTTGCATTAAAAAAATCAAATTTAGTTAGACCATATAACAAAGGTCCATACATTGCGGATTTCAAAATTTTTCTTCTGTCCATATCAAATTCCTTTTTAATAATTAATAAAGAGAATTATAAAAAATAAAAATTTTTAAATTGAAAAAATTTTTATTTTCTCCGGATTTAAATATATTCAAATTTTTAATAAATATTTTGATTTGTTTTCAAAAAATTGACTTTATTTAATTAAATGCCTGAAATGATAATGAATTATAAGTTTTTTATTAAATTTAAATATTCATATATTGTTATTTTTTTTATGAAAAAATAATTAGAATTAATAATCAAATCGTACAACGTCATTAACAGTTTCAACTGGAATTATAAAAAAGGGCCGTTCTGATTTGTCTAATAATTTTATAATATGCTCTTTTTCCATTTGATAATTTCTTAAGGGAACATATATTTTTTCAAAACCTAATTTTTGTGCTTCTTGAATTCGGGCTAAAGCATGATTCACCATGCGGACTTCTCCTGATAAACTGACTTCACCAAAATAAGCTGTTTTTGATGGTAATGCTTTGTTAAATAAACTCGATGCAACAGCGGCTGCTGTTGCGAGATCGATTGCGGTTTCGTAAATTTTAAATCCGCCTGTTACATTAGCGTAAATATCTAAATTAGATAGGTATAAACCCGCTCGTTTTTCAAGAACAGCTAATAATATTGTAAAACGATTGGTATCAAATCCCGTTGCAAGTCTTCGTGGCGAGGCAAAAGAGGTTTTCCCAACCAATACTTGAACTTCAATGAGGATGGGTCTGGTTCCTTCCATGCTTACAGAAATAGCGGCCCCTTCACATTCTTTTTTATTTTCGTCTAAAAAAACGGCGCTTGGGTTTGGGATATCGATTAATCCATGCCCTTGCATCGCAAAAACACCGATTTCACCAGTGGATCCGAAGCGATTTTTATGGGCTCTTAAAATACGATATCCACTTGAACTATCTCCTTCAAGATGCATAACGGTATCAACTAAATGCTCGAGAACTTTGGGTCCTGCAATGGCGCCATCTTTTGTCACGTGCCCTATGACAAATGTGGATATATTTTGTCCTTTTGCGGTTTGCATGATTAAATTTGCACATTCCCTTATTTGACTTACGTTTCCTGGGCTTCCTGGCAATTCTGGATTGTAAACCGTTTGTATGGAATCTACGACGAGAACATGTGGCTTTGTTTGTTTTGCGGCTTCAAGAATAGCGTGGATGTTGGTTTCATTTGTAACTAATATATTCATGTGAAGAGAACCAAGTCGTTCTGCTCTTAATTTTATTTGAGTACAACTTTCTTCACCACTTGCATAAAGAACTTTATATCCTCTTTGAGCTAAACCATTTAATGCCTGCAAAAGAAGAGTCGATTTTCCAATTCCGGGATCACCGCTTAATAAGACAAGGCTTCCAATGACGAGGCCGCCTCCTAAAACCCGATCGAGTTCGGGAACGCCACAAAAAACTCTTCTTTCTTCTTTTTCTTGAATTTTGGGTAAAGGAAAAACCTCGGCTTTGCTTCCATGGTGATATTGGGTGTTTTGTGATTTTGTTACGGTTTCTTCGTGTATGGAATTCCAGGCTTCACAATCAGGACATTTGCCCAACCATTTAGGATGAATGGAGCCGCAAGAAGAACAAATAAAAATTTGTTTTAGTGAATTTTTCATTTTTATATTTCCGCATTTAAACGCTTTTCTCAAAGCATCCTAAAACTTCGTAGTGAATGGTATGGCCAAAAGAATCAAATAAACTTAAATTCTTAATTTTAAAGCCACCTTCAAGTAATACTCTCGTATCACGAGCAAAACTAGCAGGATCACATGCAAGATAAAGAACGAGAGCTTTTTTACTACAAATCTCAACAATTTTTTGCATAGTAGCAATACCGCATCCTGATCTAGGTGGATCGAGAATAATGATCGATGCTCCTGTGAATTCGTTTGGATTTGTGATTTTATTTTGAAACTGGTTTTCAATAAAAAGTTCTACATCTTGAACAACACCTTTTATAGGATAGTTTTTATGATTATAATTTAAGGAGTCAATTGCTTCTTTAATTCCTTCAACTCCAATACAGTCTATTTCGACTTGATGCCTTTTGGCAGAAAAATAAGGAATTGAAGTAAATACTCCTGCTCCCGAATATAAATCCCAAGCTGTAATTTTTGTTAATTTATTAGGATATTTATCAAGAAATTGATCGATGTTTTCTTTGATGTGTTCATAATAATACTTTATGCAATCAATGTGAGGTTGAACAAAACTTTGTTTTTTTAATTTAAATCTTGGCAATTCAGGATGTTTTAAATGAATAGATTGCTCATTGTTTATTTCAAGATTTTTTTCAATTATTTTTAATATATTATCTTTGTTTTTTGAGTTTTCTAGAGTTAAATTTGCAACAAGAAGAATAATTTTATCGTCATCGCTTTCTGTTACTTCAATCTCGCATTCAAAATACTTTTCTTGTGAATCTTTAAAAGATTTAATTAAATTATTTTTTATAAAATTAATTTTTTGATTTATTTTTTCAGATGTTATCAAACATTTTTCAATATTTGTTACATTATTAGAACTGTTTTGTTTAAAACCAAGGTTTTTTCCATCAAAATGAAAACGAACCCTTCTGCGATAATGTTCACGTTTTAAAAAAACTATAGAGATCATTTTTTCGGATTCTTTTATAAAAGTTTCATTCCATTTTCCAATTCTTTTTAATGTTTCAAAAAACCACATTGTCTTATATTCTGTTTGCATATTTTGAGAAATATGTTGTAACTGACAACCTCCACATTGAGAATCATAAATACAAGGAGGCTCTACGCGATGGGGAGAAAATGTTTCAAGCTTATATAAAAAAGCATTTTTATAGTTCGATTTTTTTGAAATAATTTCAACTTTTGCTTTTTCGTTTGGAAGCATATTTTTGACAAAAACAACAACATTATCTTCGCTTCTACCGATTGCTCTTCCATCTGTTGCTAAGGTAAAAGTTTCGATTGTTTCTTTATCAAATTTTTTTTGGTTATTTTGTGTATGGTTTGTTTTATGAAATGATTTTTGTCTATTTCTATTCTTTTGCATTTATTTAACTGTACCTATGATGTAGGAGGGGGCCATGGTTGTGTAAACTTAATAATAATATTCGACTTGCGAATTTGAATACGGGTTCCTTCAGAAAGGGCATCTACTTTAGAATTTTTAGCACTTTCTTCGGAAAGGTATTTAACATAAGTCGGTTTTTCTTTTTCACTGCCAATATTTTTAGCATGTATAGTTCCTTTATTCATAATAAGTTCGGAACCCGTAATTTTGCCGGGGTCTCCTATACATTCTAAATTTCCGTTGGTGACAAGCCTGGAAGCTAGAATTGCCTTTTCTACTTTTATGTTACCCTCAACAATAAAACAACTTGATTGAATAAAAATTGCTTCTAAATTTCCTTGAATACGAATGGCTTTATTTTCATCACTTGCATTGTTTAACTGGATACCACTTTTTGCAATCACATTTCCTTTTACTTGAATTCCTGCTGCAGTCCAAAACTGTTCAACAGTCAAATCGGCTTCCACATTCCAATTCAGATTTCCTTGAAGTTCGCATTTAACAATAACATTGCATGGAAAATCAACTTTATGATATTGATCGGGGCGTACATCTTTTACCGTATAAAAATCAACAAAATCAATTTTGCCATCGCTTTGAATAACTGCTTGTCCACCTTTAGCACCTTTAATTTCACCATTTTTATCCACAGTAAAGTCGGTGTGGGTCGTGATGACTTTTTTTTCCTCTACCTTTTCGGCTCCTACAGGATTTAAATTGGGTAATTCTTGTCCGTAAATTGTTTTAGCAAGTGCCGTATCTGTTGCTTGTTTAATGATACCAAAAGGAATACCTGGTCTAACAAGATCTTTTGGTATTGTTGGGGGATTAAGCCACTTGATTGTTGCTGGTTTTGCTGGGGTATACGGTGTACCTTTTAAAATAATAAAATTTGTTTCAAAATGTCGGGTATTGGAATTGGCGCATTTTATTAACTCATCACATACTTTTTGAGTTGGTTTTATTGCATATCCTAATTTTAAAAGATAGGCGCATAGTTGATCGAAATTTAATTTCCCAACATCTGGTTCTATTGGAGTTTTGCCAGGAATATAGGCTTCCATTCCATCTGGTGATGCTACAATTTGAAATAATTTTTTAGAAGAAGGGGAAGGCGCTGTTGGGCTTTTTGGCGCTGATGTTGAGTTCATTTTTATCTCCAAATGCGCTTAAATAACAAAAGTGGTTTAAAAATGAGTTTATCAGAAATTGACTTTGTTACCAAGAAAGTTACTTAATAAGCATTTGGGTGAATAAGCCCTTTTGCAGGTGTGAGCATTACTATTTTGAAATCAAGCCAAATATTCCAATTTTGAATATACCAAAGATCACATTCAATTCTTTTTTCAAGAGAAGTATTTCCTCTCCAGCCGTTTATTTGAGCCCAACCCGTAATTCCAGCTTTCACTTTATGTCGAAGCATATAGCCAGGTATTTGATCTTTAAAGTTATCTACAAATACAGGTCGCTCTGGTCTAGGTCCTACGACACTCATTTCGCCTTTTAATACATTAAAGAACTGAGGAATTTCATCAAGACTTGTTTTTCTTAGCCATTTTCCAATTGGTGTTGTTCTATCGTCATTTGATTTTGCCCAGACAGGACCGCTTTTTTCTTCAGCATTTACATACATTCCTCGATATTTAATGCAATAAAATTTTTTACCATCGAGACCCATACGTTCCTGTTTAAAAAAAATAGGGCCAGGGCTACTGATACGAACTAACAATGCACAAATTAAATAAACAGGAGAAAAAACTAAAATAAATGTAAGAGAAAAAACAATATCGAATAATCTTTTTAGGAATAATCCATAGCTTTCTAAACCAGATGAATTTAAAGCTAGGGCAGTTATCCCTTCAAATTGAATAGGTGTAGGTTCAAAGAATATTTTTTCGCCTAAATAAGGAATTAAAAATATATCGGAAAGATTTTTATCTAAATGTTTATATATTTCATTTACCTGAATTGTTTCGCTAGCACTAGGAACAATAAAAACAAGATCGACTGCTCCTGTTTTTAAATATTTGTCGACAATGCTAATTTCAGAAAAGGAGTGACAGGAAATCAGTTGTAGATTCCAGTCTGATCTCGCGTTAATTATTTTTATGAGTTTTTCTGAACTTGGGCCTGTTCCTAAAATAATAACTTTCTTTTTTGAGTTTTTAAATTTTAAATAAAATCGGTTCCATTTTCGAATAATGCTTCTGCCAAGAGGAAGCATTATTGGGATTAAAAAGAAAAAAATAAATAAAGTTACTCTTGAATAACGATGTTCATATATAAAAAAAGAAAGAGTAACAAAAATAAAAAAAGAAATGGTATGATTTTTGGCTAATTGAAAATTTTCTTCCCAAATTCTTTTTTTAACAAGACTCTTTTTATACATTCCCATGATTAAAAAAATAAAAAAATAGCTTAATAACAATAAAGGTAATAGCCTTAAATAATTTAAAAGCGTGTCTTGTCCTTTTGTTAATGCTACAATTTCAAAATTAAATCGTATGATAAATGCTAAAACCCATGAAATAGCAATAATTAATAAATCAATAATTGCTCTGTAAATATTTAACTTTTCAGCGTGTCTACTAAGAATCATTATCTAAAATCCTTTTGCGTTTTGAATTGATTCTAAAACAGTTTTTGTAAATTTCTTTTGAAATATTTCTTCTGAAAATTTCTCTACTTGTGAGAACATATTATTTTTATCGGTTAAAGTAATTTCTCTTTTTAATGATAATTGTACAGCACTAAGCATTGATTCTTTTGAAGATTCATCAAATGTAAAACCTGTTACGTTATTAATAACAGTTTCTTTAGTTCCTCCCTTATTTGGGGCAACAACCCATAAACCAGCAGCTGTCGCTTCTAAAGGGACAATCCCAAAATCTTCAATTGCCGGAAATAAAAGGGTGTGGGCTTGTGAATAAATATTCGGAATTTCATCGTCTTTTGGATTAATATAAAAAGTAACTTTTTTAGAAAATTCTTTTTGTGCTTTTAATAATTCAGAGCCTTGACCAGCCGCAATCACTGGAATTCCATTTTCTAATAATATTTTAAGGCTTTCATACATTTTTTTGTAAGGCGTCCAAGCGCCAAATAACAAAACTTTTCTTTTTTGAGATGAATAAACTTCTTTTTGATTGGCTATGTTAAAAAATTTAATATTTATTGGAGGATAAACAACTTCAGGATTTTTCCCATAGTATAATGAACATCTTCTTGCTACAAAATTGCTATTTGCAAGCATTTTATCAATCCGAACGGCAGATGTTACATCCCAAATGCGCAGGCGATTTAAAAAAAATCTTCTTAATAATTCCAGTGGTCGCGAAAATGTTGGTTTTTTGTTAAAGTAACGATGTTCTTGATCCCATGCATAGCGCATAGGACTATGAATATAGGAAATATGAATAGCGAGTGGAGGTGGAATAATCCCTTTTGCAACACAACTGCTGCTAGAAATAATAAGGTCATAATTTGATAAATCAAAACTTTCTGCAGCAATGGGTAACATGGGTAAAAGTAACTTGTAAAACTTTTCAATGAATGGAAATTTAGATAGAAAAGAAGGAAAAAATTTATGCGTATGTTTTAACTTTAAAACTTCTTTTGGTTTTCCAAATAAATAATAAAAATCAGCTTGAGGAAAAAGATTTAAAATTTGTTCTAATACACGTTCTCCACCTCTGCGTGAAAACATCCAATCATGAACGATGGCAACTTTAAAGTTTTGCATTTGTAATTGAAAATGCTCTTTATCATTATGATTCACTGTGTACCTGCCGTTAATTTTTGAAGTTCAGAATTTTCATATTTTATTAGCATTGTTTCGCATCTACGGACAAGAACTTTACCAGGTGCAAGGTTTTTTCTTTTTTCAATATCGCCTCTAGTGGCAACTTGAATTTCGGCACTTTGTGCGCGGCTATGTTTTGAATGATGTACTGCTAAAATAGAAGCTTCTCTGACTGCTTGTTGTGAAGCTTTTTTTCCACCTTTTGGTTTTTCTAGCCAAACGTGACTTCCTTCACCTGTAAGAACATGAAGCCAGGTATGATTTGAAGGCATCATTTTAATCATTTTATCACCATCTTCAGCAGATTTTGAAACACGAATGAATTCGCCAGTTGATGCAAAATAAATTCGAAAAGGGAGTCGCCCCTCTTTTTCATCTCGAATTTTCTTTTCCTGTTTTCCTTCAGTTAAAGAAATATCTAGTGTTCTACATAGTTTTGAAACGGAAGGAAGTTCTTCTTTTTCTAATATCAAATCTAAGACGTATTTAGAAAATTTACTAGAGTCTTTTTGCATATGAAAATTTTCATTTGTGTATTTATCAATAAAAAACTTTAATTCATCCGCGCTATCTGATATTAACTTTTGAAAATCAATTTCAGCTTGAATACTCTCAGCAATTCTAACCGTTAATTCTTGTTTCCGTCTTTTTAAAATGTCAATTTCATGATGAACTTTATTTAGAATATCGCCAGGTTTTTCATGCTTTTTTAATGAATAAAAAGCAGGCATTCCAAATTCTTCTATGAATTGTCGAGGAACATACCAAATTAAAGAATGAGCAGGCCATAAATACAAATTGGTTTTTAATCCTTCACTTTGTTTTTGTAATCTGGATATTTCATTATTATCAGGTAAATCAATTTTTTGTTTTGTAATTCTTCTTGCTAAAAATTGCAACTTTGTCCGAGCAGATCGACGAATATGTGTTGGTAAAATTTCTAAAGCAGAAGTTATCGTCGTTATAGAACTTGTTTGGACTATTTTATCTGTTTTAATAATTGAAATAGGTTCCGCTATTTTTTTCTCTATATTTTCTTCTGGCTGAGGCATTGGACAATAGGATATTATAGGATAAAAAAAACAAGCTCTTTTTTTTGTTTTGGTATTATCTTCACTCCATTCACACCAACTTTCAAAAAAAGGTTCTCCTTGAGAAAAATGATTTCCACAATCTGTAATGTAACGAGTTGGAATTTTATCGTACTTTTTTGCAAGAATGATTCTTGGAGGTTTGGCATCTAAGTCTAAAATGAGTGTATTTGGACCCTCTAAAATTTCATTATAATTTTCGAGTTGTTTATTTGGTTCCCCAAATTCTAAAATAATACAAATGGGAGACATGGAAGCGTAAGATGAAATTATTTTTCTTCCATGAATATACTTCCTTGCAATTTGAACGATTGAATTTGGTTGTTTTAGTGGTAAAGGCTTTAAATGGGTTGTGGAGATTCCGCTTTCCCCTTTTTTCATACTTAACAAAACCGTGCTTCTATCATCGCCCGGTTTATATAATGATAATATGAGTTGGCCGTGTTCGGATGCCGTGATTTTTTGTAAACTTGTATTTTGTGCGCGGTGTAAAGGTCCCGAAAATTTCCTTGTCCAAATCGCAAGTTGGGCAATATTTGATCGGATTTCGGGTGAGACATTTTTTTGAGGGATTAAATCTTTCACA
>NZ_JBIPMD010000057.1:0-15782 GCF_044369315.1 Silvanigrella sp. | reverse complement strand
TCAATAAGAAAAATATCTTTTTCTCCCGAATAAGCATTTTCAGTTAAAAGAAAAAACACAAAATATAAAATTAATTTAAATATATAATATTTATATAAATACATAAAAATTCCTTAAAATAAAAAATATTCTAAAAATAATTTTATGTTTTATATTAAATTGTAGCTAATTTATTTTCGCCAAAAAAATGGCTTAAGACTTAAATTTATGAGGAAATAATTTATTTAATAACATAGCACCAGCAAGAACTCCAAGCATTAATCCCAGAAAAAGTTCTTCATGCATTGCTTTATCAATAGTGAGTGTTGTAAATCCTAAGTTTAAGTCTTTTAATTTTAAGATCACATTTAAGCCTGCAATACCAACAAGAACAAATGCTGTTTTTTCGAGAATAGGAAATTTTTCAATGAGAGAAACAAAATATTGAGCTGCAACTCTCATAAGTAATACACCTAAAACAGCGCCCGTAATAAGGACCCATTTTACGTCGGAAATAGCTAAGGCAACCGCAATGGAGTCGACAGAAAACATAATATCCATAAGTTCTACCTGAAGAATTACCATAACAAATGTTCTTGTACTTACAAGTAAAGATGTCCCTAAAACCGCATTTGAAGAGTCAGATTCTTCAAATGCGCTCTTTTTATGGAAAAAGAGCTCATGAATAGCCAAATACACCAAATAAATACCAGCTAATGCCTTTACCCACTCATATTGCATTAACCAAACACCAATAAAAATAATTCCTACCCTAAAAATATAAGCACCCCAGAGTCCCCAAACTAATGCTCGTTTTCTTTGCAATGGGTCTTTTAATTTTTTCCGGACTAAAGCGGCTAAAGCAAGGGCGTTATCAAAACTCAATAAGCCTTCCAGTATAACTAGCTGTATAATAATAAGCAGATGCGTTGTATTTAATTCGCTCAATGGAATTTCCTTTCTTAAAAGAGAAAATCAACGAAAACATTTAATGATTTGAACTAAAACTTATGATAATGCAAGGATTGATAAATTATCATTTGAAATGACAATATAAAGTCTTTTTTTTGATAGTCCTAACGAAGGGAGCCCTTAAAAAGTGGAACTAAGTGAAAAATACATCTCAGAATTATTTTCAATAAAAGAAAGACTGAAAAAAAGTTTGCAAGCTTTCAAAAATGGAGAGCTTATTCTTGTCGGTGATGATGGCTTAAGAGAAAATGAGGTCGATCTTGTTTTTCATGCTAAGGGTTCTACTCCTCAAAATGTAAATTTTGCAATTACGCATGCAAAAGGATTGCTATGCGTTTCCTTAAGCCATGAAATTGCAAATCAACTTGGAATTAGCACGGCTCCAAATCTACCAGGCGGCATTTCTCACACAAACTTTACTTTAAGTGTCGATGCAAAACACGGAATAACAAGCGGAATTTCTGCTAAAGATCGTGCTCATACCATTTCACTTATGGCCGATCCCAAAGCTACAACTCAAGATTTTATTTCTCCAGGCCATGTCTTTCCATTACGCGCCATGAATGGTGGACTATTAGCAAGAGCAGGACACACAGAAGCTTTGTATGAGCTTTGTCGCATGACAAATTTACCTTATGCAGCTGCCATGTGTGAAGTTTTAGGAGAAAATGGAGAAGCGATAAATCCAAATTTATTTACTTCCGATCATAAATATCCTGTATTTAAAAATATTCCTTTTATTTCAACAGTTGATATTCTTTGGAATCGAATTTTATTTGAAAATTCAAATGAATCTGTTTTTGAAAAAAATGAAGAATTCATTCCATCAAATTTAAGAGAAAAACCAATTGCTGTTTACTTATTAATTCCAAAATTAGAAAAAAGCATTACGTTAACAACAATTATTACAATTTATAACCAGAACATAACCCCAGAAACCACGCGAATTTCTATTACAAACACAGCCCAAAGCTGGGACAACTCTGTTTCTTTATCAAATTGCAGCGTATCTATTTCTATGTTCAGTACTGGAAATTGTTTAGAAAAGACCCCAACCTGCATAAATGATTTTTGTGACATGAGTGCTAAAGAAGGTCTAAATAATACAAAAACTTCTGTAAAAAGAGTGTTGAGTTTATTAAGAAGCTTTCAGTTTTTAACCGAATTAACTAAAGATAAATTTAATTTAGCTCAAAATATAAATAAATTAAATTTTATTGTTCAAGAAGATAAATACTTTTTAGCTGCCTTATTAAAATGCAATGAAAACCATTCATAGCCAATATTCGTTTGTCTAAAATATTATTGGCTTAAAATTATAGGATATCAAAAATGAATATCAAAAAATCGATAATAGCTTTAATAAGTTCTTTAACTTGTTTTTCGTGCTATTCTTCGGAAAATAAAATAACTTCGGAAAGCAAAAACACAAATAAAACTCCAAAAAATATATTAATACTCATGGCTATGCAAGAGGAAGCAAATCCTTTCATAGAGAAATTAAACTTAAAAAAAGAAGAAAAATTAAGTCTTTTATATCGAAATAAATATTATTCAGGAAATATAAATGGAAACCATGTTTATTTATTGCTGAATGGAAAAAAAGGAAACACAGATTATGTTGGTTCCGAAGCAACTGTAATTAGTTTAGTTTTAGGAATTGAAAAATTTAAACCAGATATTCTTATAAACGTTGGAACTGCAGGTGCCTTAACAAAAAGTGGAATAAAAATTGGTGATATTTTAAATATTTCTGAAAGCTATTATTTGGATCGCAATATCCCCATTCCAGATTATAAAATTTATTCAGAAGGTCATTTTAAAGCAAATTTGTTAGATAACAAAACAGAAAAACATAAAATCTGCTCCTCATTATCTTTTGTAACAAAAGAGAATATAAATAACAAAATGGAGTCTTTAGGATGTGAAGTATTTGATATGGAAGCGGCTTCTTTTTCATTTATTTCTTCAGAAGCAAATAAAAAGTTTTATATTATAAAAGGGGTCACAGATTATGTTGATGGAGAATTTAATGCCGTTGCATTTCAAAATAATTTTAAAATAGTAATTAACAAACTTGCAGAATACGTAAAAAATAAATTAGAAAATATCGATTTAAATTAAGATTCTGCAAACAAAGCATTTACAAATTCATGTGCTTCAAATACTTCAAGATCTTCAACAGACTCACCAACACCAACATATCGAATTGGCAAACCAAGTTCGGAAGCAATCGCAATTGCTATGCCACCTTTAGCGGTTCCATCTAATTTTGTTAAAACAAGTCCTGTTATATTAACAACTTCTAAAAATACTTTTGCTTGCTGAAGAGCATTTTGACCTGTAGTAGCATCGAGCACTAACAAAACTTCATGTGGGGCATCGGGGTTTTCTTTTGAGATCACACGTCCAATTTTAGCTAATTCTTGCATAAGATCTTGACGATTTTGCAATCTTCCTGCGGTATCAATTAAACAAACACTGGAGCTATTTTCTGATGCTTTTTTAACCGTTTCAAAAGCAACGGAAGCGGGGTCAGATCCCTCTTTTAGACGAATCATTTCTGCATTGGATCGTTGCGCCCATATAGCAAGCTGTTCTACAGCAGCGGCTCTGAAAGTATCTGCAGCGCCAATAACAACTTTTTGTCCCCGAAGATGGGCTTTATAAGCAAGTTTTCCTGTTGTTGTTGTTTTTCCAACTCCATTTACACCAACCATAAGAACAACATGTGGCAATTTTTTATCCGAAAGACTTTGTAACGGATTTTCAAGAATCCCGTTTGGATTTTCTTTTGTAGCCGTTAAAATTGTAAAAATTTCTTCTCTTAAAATATTTTTAAATATTTTTGCATCGGAATAATCTTCCGTATTCATGCGCGCTTTAACTTTATCAACCAAATATTCAGAAGTACGAACTCCTACATCGGCTTGAACTAATAATTCAAAAAGGGTTTCAAGCGTTTCCGCACGACTCGCCTTATCTTTTTTAGAAATAAAAAACTCATCCAAACCCGTAATAATTTGGCTGTGAGTTTTTCTCAATCCCCCCTTTAATCTATCAAACCAATTGTGAGTCGGTTGCGATTCTTTTAAAGAAACTTCTTTAGGAACATCTTTAATTGTGGGTGGTGATTTTTTATGCGTTTTATTTTCTAATAACTGCTCTTGTGCTTTTCGTTCCGTTAAATCGATTAAAGATTCGCGGAGAGATTCTTTTTCTTTTGGAAGGGAATCCGTTTGACTTTTCTTTTTTCTATTATAAAAAATATTAATAATAATAAGAACTATTATAGCCGAAACAACAACGCCGGCAGCAATCATAAATTGATCGCTTGTTAAGTTATTCATTCTTTATTTCCTATTATACCAAAAATATTCTACTAAATTTCCAAATGGATCGCGAAAATAAAATGCTCTTCCATCGGATCTGTTATGGGGCTCACGAACAATTTCAAGTTGAAAACTTTTTATTCTCTCAAAAAATAAATCAACAAGCTCTGGAGTTTCTGATTGAAAACCATAATGATCAAGAATTTGTTTTCCAAATTCTCCATTTTGTCTCGATTTATCTACGGCATCTTTTGATAATTTTGCAACAAGTACAGAAGAGTCTAACTCAACCATAATTTGCTCGCCCTTGTACATAAAAAAGCTTGCCCCGAGAACTTCTCCAAAAAACCATTTTCCTTTATCAAGATCATCGATAACAATTGCTAAATGACCTATATTTTTTACCCAAGGGCTCAAGCTAGACATACGATTATATCCATTTATGATTTTGAATAATTGAGTTTACAACTCCTAAAAATCTTGAATTTTCGTCTGTAATAGGAGCTTTTGAAAGATCAAGAATAATCATTTTAGCTTTAGTACTATTAATTGCTTGTTCTTCAAGACATTCCAATGCAGCCATACGCACATTGTCATCACGGCTAGATAAAAATTCTGTTACTTTATCAACAATAGCATCGTTTGCTTCTTTTACGTCTTTCAATGCTAATAAAATTTCTTCATTTCTTTCTAATGAAGATTCATCAAATTCTGCTACATGAGTAGATAAATTACTCAATAATAAATGAACGTAATCTTCATGAGAATAAATTTTTTCTGCAATTTTAATAGGCCAAGAAATTTTTCTTTCTTTTGCAAGAACAGCAGAGATATAAGGCTTTGCTTTATCACCAAAAGCAACAATTAATTTGAGACATTGCTCTTTTTCTTTATTGTCTTGAAGTCCAGAATCTACGGCTATTTCAAATCTTTTTAATAGCTGAGGAACGGATTGTTCTGCAGTTAATCCTTGCAAAGATTCAATTGCTTCAAGCCTCTGCTCTTTTGTTGTCATTATTTTTTTCAATACATCGCCATATTTATCATATGATTTTGCATTTGATGAAAAAAGTTTATTAAAAATACTCACTTTCAACCCCTTAACGATAATACTTTGAAGTATACAAAACCATGACTAAACCAACAATACAAAAGAGAATTCCAATTATAATTCCTGCATCTAAATAGCTTAAAGGAATTTGGGAGGCACTGTGTACTTTAACAATTTGAGTAGTCATGGGTCTTTCCTTAATACGCCAAAAAATGGCACGGTTATTTCTTTGTAATCGGGATCATTGGTTTTTACAACAAAAAATCCAGAAACATTAACCCCTGGAGATGCTTGAGAATCGATATTTAAACTATTTAATTTTTTAGGAAAATTTAATTTAAATGTAACCAAATAAGAGGTTACACTGCCATCGGAAGCCGCTTGAGATAATATCATTTTATCTTTTTTAACATCAAATAATTCAGAATCTTTAATATTTTTTAATTCGGGTAATTTTTTAAGATCAACTTTAACCCCAGTTATGGCAAAACCCTTATCCATTGATTTAAAAGTTATCACTCTTTCAGATGGCCTGGAACCATTTACAACACCAAATTCAACATATTTTGCAGAAGCCTGGACGTGACCAACAGATTCTCCAATAACGGGAATTTCAAAATTTTTATAAAAAGTTGAATTATTCCAGACTTTGATCTTTGCGTTAATAGAGCCAATAGGTAACGATTTTTCATCAAATTCAACAGATATTTGAGGAGGCTGCCCTTCAATTGTAGGAATTAATTTGGCTTTTAAATAAGGGACATTTGATTCTACTGCAATTATTTTTAAGGCATCGGAATTTGATAATATATTATCTTTATAAGAATCGGCTACTTTTGAAGATGAAATTTCTTTAGTTACAAAATCATTTACATCGGGCTTATCAGTTACTTTAGCTCTTCCTATTAAATTCATATTAATAGTGAATGTTTTTTTTATTTCTCCCTGAATTTTTCCAACATAAAGCAATGCGGGATTTGAGCTAATTTCTTGTAAAACATTTGAAGTTGTTGTTAAGGTAACAGTAGGAGATGACGAACCCATATTTGTTTCTAAAGTAATTGTTCTAATAATATTTCCTGAAAAGTCTTGCGAATTAAATTCAACACTAACAATTCCGCTTTCATTTGGTTTAAAAACATTTTTAGATGTTTTTCCATCATCTGAATATATTTTTGTATTAATACAACCGCATGCAGCATGAATATTACTAAAAACTAAGGTACCATTTCCTGTATTTTGAAATTTATATAAGTGCGTTAATCTTTGGCCTCTATAAATATCTCCAAAATCATAACGTGTTGAGTCAAATTCAACTCTTGGTATTTGTCCTTGCATATTAATATCTGTCGTATTTTCAGCAAACACAAAAAAAGTTGTTTTTATCAAGCAGAGAAATAACAAAATCATAAAGCGATTTCGTTTTAAAATTCGTGAAAAGCACATGTTGTGATCCCCATTCCCACATGTTATCATTTAACCCGCAGTTGGTATAAACTTTTTTATTCCTTAAGTCCAAACCTAATAGGTCAAGATAAATACATGGTAACAATGAAATCAAGAATTCTAAAGTATATTGGGTTTATTTTAAGTGGGATTCTCGTTTCAATGGGATTTCCCGGCTATCAATTTCCAACCCTTGGATATGGAATTGTTCTTCCTTTTTCACTTATTCCTTTATTTATTGCAATAGAAACTTTGCCAAAAATTCATGCAATACAATCTAATTTAAAGGAACATTATACCTCGTTTTCACCAAATCAAAGAGCATTCCAAAGTTTTATTGCTTTTTGGATTTTTGGTTTTGTCATTCAAATTTTTGCATTTTTCTGGATATCAAAGCCCATCATATATTTTAGCTCTCTCAAACCATATATAGCTTATCCTTTGTATGCTGGAATCAGTCTTTTAACTTCACTTTATTTTCCATTTATTTTTTCTCCCCTTATTTTTAAAACCTGGTACTCAACAAGACATCCAAATAAAAAATTCCCTTTAGCTGCATTAGCAATGTGTGTTGTTCTTCTTGAAATAATCGCACCTCGTTTTTTTAATTGGACTTTTGGAAGCTTAATGCATTCTGAAATTTATATAAGTCAAATTGCAAGTATATTTGGATTTAATATCATATCCTTTTTTATCATTTTTACGAGTTTATCATTGGCAAAATCCATTGTTGAGTTTTCAAAAAATAAGGGGTCGCTGCTTGTCACAATTTTAATTAATTTATTTTTGTGGGGAATTATCTTTTCATTTGGTTATTACAGACTTCAATTTGCAGACACTTTAATTCAAAATTCAAAAACAACACGTGTTGCCTATGTGCAACCTAATTTTACTTTTAATTCTATTGCTTCTATGGCATTACCTTCACAAGATTCACAAAGACAAAATTTACCTCGCCTCATTGAAATGAGTTATGATGCCATTCACAAAGCATTAAAAGCAGATGGAAGAAAACCAGACCTTCTTGTTTGGCCAGAAAGTGCGACGCAAAGCTTTTTTATGTTAGACGAACATGATTTAAAAACCGTAAAATCACTTACAGCTGCAACTCAAGTTCCCATTCTTATCCAAGCAACAAAATGGAATTTGAGTGATATTCAATCAATGGGCATTGAAAAAGCTCCTGTATGGTCAGCTTCTTTTTTAATTCGTCCCGATGGCTCAAAAAGCAAAGATTATGAAAAATGGATTCCCATGCCTTTTGGTGAAAGCTTTCCACTGGAATCTTATTTTCCTATTTTAGGAGAAACCTATCGTAAGGTATTTGAAAATGCGAGCAAACTTGAAATTGGAAAAAGTTACGAAGCACTTGCCTATACTAAAAAAGAATTTGTAGCACCTTTAATTTGTTTCGACTCTATTAATCCAGAATTACCAAGACTCGAAGCGACAAAAGGCAAAGCAAGTATTTTTGTGAATCAAGCAAACTTTGTTTGGATGGTGAATAGCAATGCTGGCCTTGAATTTAGTATTTTAAATCAGTTTAGAACGATTGAAAATTCCCGTGGTCTTGTTATGGTATCAAATACAGGGCCTACTATGGCTTTTGATCCATATGGCAGAATAATAATACAGCCAACAAAGTTATTAACTCAATCAACCGGATATATTGATGTTCCATTATCTAATGAAACAACAATTTATTCTATGTTTTCTAATTGGCCTATGATTATTTTAGGTTTATTATCAACATTATGGTTATTTATTTCTATGAAAAAAAACACGAATGAATATAAACGATAATTCTTCAAATGGACTTCTTGCAGAAAAATTAAGGCCAACATTAAAGGAACAAAATTTTTTATTGGGATCTGCAAAAAAAATTTGGGATAGAGATCTCAATCAATGGAGAAATTCACATAAATTTCATTTGATTTTATGGGGTCCCCCAGGGTCTGGAAAAACAACACTTGCAAAACTTTTAGGTGAAGCGAGCGGTCTCCCTTTTATTTCATTATCTGCTGTAAGAGATGGTGTTAAAGAAATTCGTGCTGCTGTTGCCGGAAATATGTTAACGCCAATCGTTTTTATAGACGAAATACATCGCCTCAGCCGCTCTCAACAAGATAGTTTGTTACCTATATTAGAATTTTCTGAAGCCTGGGTGATTGGAGCAACCACCGAGTCCCCTACAACAGCTTTAAGTGCGCCGATATTAAGTAGAATCCGTTGTATTTATGTTTCACCTCTAAAAGAAAATGAAATTTTTGAAGGGCTCATTCACGGTTTTTCTTTTCTTAAAAATTTAGAAAAAAATATTTTAGCAAACAAAGATCTAGATTATTTAAAATATATTGAAGATGAATGTCTTCCAAAAATTGCAAAAATGAGCGGAGGTGACCTTCGTTTTTCTTTAAATCTTCTTGAGAACATTATTCATTGTAAAAATAAAGAAGAAGAAAATGATGTTTTTAGCAACTCATTAAAATCATTTTCAGATAAAAATCATTATGATTATATTAGCGCTATGATTAAAAGCATGAGAGGAAGTGACCCCGATGCTGCTTTATTTTATGCAATCACATCTTTAGATAAAGGGGAAGATCCTTTATTTATTATAAGAAGATGTATCATTTTTGCTAGTGAAGATATTGGAAATGCGGATCCTCAAGCTCTCATTCTAGCAACTAGCGCCTATAAAGCAATTGAATATGTAGGCATGCCAGAAGGAAGAATACCTTTAGCACAATGTGTTACTTATTTAGCAAGCACACATAAAAGTAACAAAGCTTATAAAGCCATTGATAAAGTTCGCAATTGGCGGATGCACGCAGAAGAAAATGGTCTTTCTATTCAACCCCCTATTGAATTAACAATCAAAGGAAAAGATAAGTATAAATATCCACATAATTATGAAAATTCATTTGTTATATTTGATTATTTACCTGAATCTATTTCAAATTTAAAAAAGAAAGAAAAAGCGGCTGCTTATTTACCAACAGATTATGGGATAGAAAGTAGATTTAAATTAAGATTATCAGAATTATGGAGAAAAATAATAAAGTAACAATTAAGCTGCGGGTTCATTTTTTGTATCATTATTTTTTTTATCATAATCAGTAGCTTTTCCTCTTGGTACATAACTAACAGTATCAATATAACTCAAAATCAAACGAACAAAATGCCTTCTTGCTCGAATTACACTTTTTGATTTAGAAATATCAAAATTAAAAAGAGGCTCGCGTGTTGTTTTTGAATAAACAATCAAGTGAAGATAATCTTCATTTAAATTTGTATCATATTCAATAACGACAGATCCCATTTGATCCCAAGAATAAACAATCTTTTTTAATCCGTAAAAAACATGAATCCCTGTTAATCCAACTAATATTTTTTTGATACCTTGCATATTTAAAATAAGCAAAAGAACCCAAGGAATAACAACTAAAGTTAAAAATGAAATCAACAAACCAGAAGTTATGGGAGCAGAAGAGTTATCAAAAAAGCTTGGACTTGTAATTAAAAAAAGGAAACACCCCATGAGCCCAATTAATGAAATAAACATTTGCAGCGGAGAAAATTGAAAATACCACCTTCCTTCTGGGGTCAGGCGGCTATAAATGAGAGACTCTCTATCTTCATCTATTCTTTTGTCTAATTCTGCATAGGGTTCTTCTTCAGAAGAGGATAATTTACCCAAAGCATGCAAAAGAGCTAAGGACTCATCAAATCGACCCCAAGAATCGAACACATGGGCTTTAATTTTTAAAGCTTCGGTATTCCTAGGGGAGAGGGAAAGAAGATTTTCAACAATTTCCAGCGCCCCAGCTGAATCCCCTTGCTCTAATAATAATTTTGCTTCTTTTAAATGTTTCATAATTTTAAAGGTCGGAACTAAAAAAATAAAACTTGAGAAGAGCGACAAAAAAAAGCGGGCAAATGTAGATTTGCCCGCTTTTTTTATTCAAACACAAATTAATTTTGAGCAACAACCCAAATATTAAATTGAGCAGAAACTTCAGGGTGAAGTTTCACAGAACCTTTATAAACACCAACAAGCTTAATTTCATCAATAATAGTGATCATACGACGATCAATATCATGACCAGCTGCACGGAAAGCATCCGCAAGCTCTTGAGTTGTTACAGTTCCAAAGATTTTATCTTCTTCACCAACAGGTTTTTGGATTGTTAGAGAAAGAGCGCTAATTGTATTAGCTAACTCTTGTGCTATAGCAAGATCTTTTTGCTTTTTCGCTTCAGCTTGACGGCGTTGGTGTTCAAGAAGTTTTTTATTTCTTTCATCAGCCAAAACTGCTAATTCACGAGGAAAAAGATAATTTCTTGCGTATCCAGACTTCACTTTAACAAGGTCGCCAATGTGACCTAAGTTTGGTACATTTGCTTGCAAAAGTACGAGCATATTTATTACCCTCTTAAATATAATTAACAAAATTCATTTAATAAGCACGAAAAAAAATTAAACTTTTTTTCCACGCCAATCATACACATAATCTAATAGTCCAATAGCACCACACAAAGCAATTATGCTATAAGGGGCATTGGTGTACTTACTCAAATACAAAACAAGAATCATCAAAGCTAAACCAACAAACATTGGCAATCTTTTGTATATGGTAAACATGCCTTGCAAAGCAACGATAGCTATCATTATAAATGATAGAACACTTGCAATTGCGATAAGCGGAGCAAAAGAAGCATCTTTTAACAAAGTCAGGATAGATTCATGATTTCCATACCAGAAAGCAATTCCGCCGACAACTGCGATGGCAGAAAGAGCTAATGGCAATGGCAAAGCAAAATCTCTCAAACCCCAAGGACTTTTACCTTCAAATTTAAAAGAATAACCTTGCCAATGAATCTGATTCTTTGACCTCAAAGGCTTCCATAAAAACGATAAAAAGTTCGATTTATTGTTTTCGGAATGATTTTGAGTGCTTGTATGCTGAGTTATCAAAATTGGAGTTTGCAAACGGTTTGCACGAACCATTGGCAATGCTAATAAAGAATTTAACAATTGCCCTGGGAAAGATGAAGAATTTCTTCTAACATAATTCACAATGGCTCTTAAACGCTCAATCTGCTCAAAACCAAAATCAACGAATACAACATTAGCAAAACAAATAAGCAAAACAACCAAAAAAGTTAAAGATCCGGCTCCATATACTAAAAAAGCTAATCTTTGCCATGGAGTATAATTTATAAGCTCCTGAAATTCTTTCGTTTGGCCAGAATCTTCAAGGGCAGTTAAAATTTTCGAATAATTATCTGATAAGACTTGTTTTGAATTTCCATCAATCATTGTTTTTTCAGAGCTTTTGTTAAGAGCTTCATCCCCTTTTTTCTCTGAAAGAGAAGAATTAGGAGGAGTCACTTGCGAAACAAGAGCTTGGTTTTGTTGAATATTATTTTTAAATTCATCAAATTGTGCTTTATTTAATCCGAAAGTAAATATTCCAAAAATAAGCAAAGCAGGAATAAAATGAATAATAGCAGCAAGTATCCAAGAACGTTTTTTTTCTCGAAGGGCAATTGCTGACATAAAAAAAGGAATCGCAATTAAAACAAATACTCCTGTAATAACAAAAGCATAACTTCCAAAAAGATTTCCAAGTAATATAAAACCAAATGAAACAGCAAGCATAAGATAAAAAGCTACTCTTTTTCCTAATATTGCTGCAACCTGAGAAACATTAAATATAGCAAGCGGAATTAACATAACGGTAAAACTAATAGCCACAAATAAACCAGAAAATAACAATGCAGGCGTAAATTTCTTTACAGGCTGGTTATTTCCTTTTAATGGGTTTGAGCCTTGTGAATTATTTAATTTTTGAGTCATGAAAACCTCAGTTTGTAACTCATATTCATTAAGATTTACTTAAAAAAGCTACCTTAAAAAATATTAATTATTCGTCGTCACGACCTCTGCGAGCACCGAGAGATTCGGACTCTGCTTTTTCACGAGCGGCTTCTGCTGCTCTTTGAGCTGCTGCTTCTGCTTGTTTTTGAAGTTCTAAACGGCGATCATCAACATTTACGTTGTCTGCAAGTTTAATAACCATAGAGCGAAGAACATTTTCTTCTAGTTTTAAAACGCGCTCTAGTTCATGAACATTAGCTTGATTTGTAGCAATGTCGTAAACAAAATAGTTACCGCGATTTTGCTTATTGATTGGATAAGCAAGGCGACGGACGCCCCAAGTTTCTTTTTTGACGACTTGTCCGCCATCTGTTCCGATGATAGTCTCCCATTTAGAAACCATCTTGGATAGTTCAGGTTCAGGTAAGTCAGCCTTAGCAATAATCATTGCTTCGTATTCACGCATAGAATTCTCCTTATGGATCGCGCAACTAAAACTTGAGCCCCAGACATGAGGAGCAAGGAGTTTGGTCGAAGTATGTCCCCTAACTTTATTTCTTACTTTTTTCAAGTCTAATTTAAAAAGACTGATCTGTTTTACTACAGGTGTAATAAGTTTTTTTTTAATAAGACCTGAAGCTTATCCTTATGAAAGGGAAATCACATTATTTCCCTCTTCTGACATACAACTATTTGAAAACAATACAGAAACCAAACTCATCCGGATTGGTCTTACCGAATCCATTTTTAACGCCAAGATATTGCCCTGTTTATTCATAGCCAATCAAATTCCTCTGCTCTATTCCGTTTTCCAATTAGGATTTCATTGTGCTTTTAAAGTATCAGAAAGAAACAACCTAAATATTTCTCTAGTACCTGAAGTAGCTTATAGGAATAGCAATGGTGTCGGACAAAAAAAATACGCTTTTGGTCTAGGATTTGCAGATACTTACGAACTTAATAGTGAGAAAAGAGATTGGCTTGCATCCTTAAGTTTAAACTATAAATTTTGGGATAACCAAGGAATTAATTCAACATATAATTTAAGTCCTAATCAACTTATTCAAATTTGGGGGGATGTTTTTGACTCTAATTTAACAGTAGGAATGATTCATAATCATATTGAATCTGAGACATCAAATAAAACAAAATCATCTTTATTTATTTATTATTTACAAAGTATTCCTTTAGAATGGAGACAAATAGGAGGCGCAAGAAATACCGCTTCTGTAGAATACAACGCTCTTGGAGTTAAATTTAGAAAAGAATTTGCGAACACATTTATATTTGGACTTGGAATTGCCTACTGGAGTTTGACATTTGATGGTATCAGAATATCAGGCCCTCTTCCCGATGCTTATTTTGGTATTGATTTTTAAAGCATTGGAATATTTTTATGATAAAATTAAATATTTTAATTATATTTTCTATTCTTTTTTTGAATTCATGCCAAATAGAATTAGCAAAGTCTCTCTTTAATTCAAGTAATTCTTCAAATGCTTTATTTTTTTCTCCTGACTCCGTAGGAGGATTTGGTACCTTAACAGGAAATTTACAAGTTGGATTTAGTTCAAGAACAATATATCCAACAGACCCCGTAAGTTTAACTGGTTTTGGCTCACCTTTAAGAAGATTAATTCCTCCAAACCTAGTAAATATTGGAAATGGCCCTTCTTACTGCAAACCTTATTTAAATATTGATAAACAGCCAAGAGTGAAAACATTATTATTCAAAGGTCAAAACAATAATTCAGATGCTTATTATTTAATAATTGATTTAGATATTGTTGCTATTCCAATAGATTTGAATTTAAAATTATTAACATTACTAAATAAATACTTTCCAAATAAAAACTTTTCGCATGCAAATGTTCAATTTATAGCGACACATACTCATTCTGGGCCGGCCGGATTAGCTGAAAATCCGTTTTGGGCAATTGCAGTTTGCGATCGATTTAATTCAAGTATTTACAATATTGTAACAGATCAAATCATTAAATCTGTAACAGAATCTATAAATAATTTAAATAATATTCAATCCATTGATCTTGGAGAATCTATTATATCAAGTTATAATTTCAGCCGATTTCCAGGAATGCCCGTTGATCAAAATTCATTATATTTAAATTTTAAGGATATTAATTCAAATTCTATGGGATGTTTTCAGATTTTTAGTGGGCATCCTACCTGGTATGGAGCAGAAGATTTAACATTTAGTGCTGACTTTGCTGGCTACATTGAAACTTCTTTACAAAGTAAAATAGGAGCTAATACTTGTATTTTTTTTAATGCAACTGTCGGAAATGCAACTGTAGTTGCTCCTCCTGATAAAAATATTTTCATTAATAACTTTACAAATGTGGTCTTATCAAGTGCTGTAAATCAATCAGCGCCTACTTCTCTTAGCTATGGAACTATTTTTATTACTTTACCCGGTTTTCAAATAAATTATTCTGGCTGTGGAATTGACCTAGGATGGATTCCTCAAAATTTTTTTGAAAGTGTTGTCTCACTCAAATCATCAGATATTACCAATAATATAACTAAAATATCATGGTTTTCTTATGGTGGCATTTATTTTTTCATGTTTCCTGGTGAACCTCTTTACGACACAAAAATGGCTTTAAAAGATTTACTTGCTCAGAATTTTCCAAATATTGGAAAATTCTATGTATTATCTACTGCAAATGACTATGTTGGTTATTTGATGACAAGTGGAAATTATAGTACACAGAACATGGGCACTTGCTCAACTATGCATGGACCAAATGCAGCTTCCACAATTCTTAATGGATTTATAAATGGTTTACATCAATCAGGGTTATAAAACTTTCTTATTATATCTTACCTATTATAAAATTTTCCAAAAATGATATATTATTTAAAGGATTTGTATGACTATTATTTCAATTGTTATTCCTTGTTATAATGAAGAAGAAGTCATTATAGAAACGAATAAAAGGTTAACCAACGAACTAAACAAATTAGCAAATAAAAAAAATTTAAAATATGAAATAATATATATGCCAGTTAAGAGTTGAGAATGTGTTTTTAGAAAAAGAATATGTACTTAAAAAGGCATGCAGAAAATCTTCCGAAAACATGGACAAGCAAGCCCT
>NZ_JBIPMD010000056.1:0-15837 GCF_044369315.1 Silvanigrella sp. | reverse complement strand
TTTCAAAAGCAACTTGCTCTGACAATTTTAAAAGTCTATTTTCCATCTCCATTTAAATCTCCTCCTCAAAAGGATATTTAATTCTGGATTTATGCTTTGTAAAAATCACTTATTGGGAGGACACTTGGACATATTAATTGGAAAATTATTGAGCCACAAAATAAACAAGATGCCGAAAAAGTAGACTCGCAAATTAAATATGGTATTTTTACACAAATTTTTGTGAAAGAAAATGGAAAATGGCTTATAGTAGCCTCACAAAATACCCTTAAAAAAGAACTAAAGTCTAATTAACTTTTTTCTTAGGCATAATTTTAAATAAATTATTTACTTGAATATATTCAATATCTGAATAAAACATAAATTCAAAATTTTGAATAGAAACAAATATTTTATTATTTGAACTTCCATTACGTATTGAATTTAAATCTAATTTGCCTTCTAATACATCTGCCGAAACAAATATTACATTTCCAGAAGATAATTGTTTATAATACTCTTCATTTAAAACAACTTTAGGAATATTTGGCAACATTTCTTCTGGTGAAATGATTTTTTCAATAATTTGATCTGAAGAAATTATACTATCTAATGAAAATACGATTGCATTTTCTACTGACCAGGGCTCAACATATTCTCTACGCAATTGAGTACAATGCCCCACAGTTCCAATTGATTTAGAAATATCTCTAGCAAGGGAGCGAACATAAGTTCCCTTTCCACAAAGCACTCTAAGTGTAATTGATTTTGTTTTTAAATCGTAAGAAACAATATTCATTTTTTCAATTTGAATGATTCTTTTTTTTGTTTCTATGGAATCGGGGAGTTTGCCAGTAGCCCTCATATATTCATATAAAGGTCTTCCATTCATTTTTAATGCACTATAGACAGGAGGAACTTGTTCGATATTACCCGTAAATTGATAAAGTTTTTCTTGTATTTTTTCATTAAAATTTTCGGGAACTGCTGCTTCGTTTATAACCCTGCCAGAATAATCTAATGTATCTGTCTCAGTACCTAATGAAATGGTAAATAAATATTGTTTTTTTCCATCCATTATTTCATCGGATAATCGAGTGGCACCACCAATTAATACAGGGAGTAATCCAGTAGCAAAGGGATCAAGTGTTCCTAAATGACCGACTTTATCAATATTTAATATTTTTCTCATTGCAGAAACAATTTTGTGGCTATTAATTTCAGCTGCTTTATCAATTAAAACAAGGCCGCACAAATTTTTTTTATTTGTGCCCTTATTCTCAATATTTTTAGTTACATTCATTTGATTACTTATTTATGATTAGAGTTTTTTTCATCTGATGGAAATTCATTTTCATTAGAATTATTTCGACTTTTTTCGTCTTCTCGTAATTCATCACTTACTTTAGAAATGAGAGCTCCCATTTTAACGGAATACTCAATGCTATCATCATAATGAAAAATCACTGCAGGTGTATAACGAACAAGTAAAGCTTTTCCAAGCTCACGTCTGATATATCCAGATGCTTGTTTTAATCCTTTTTCTGCTTCTTGGCGTTTTTGTTTTTCACCAAGAACAGAAAAGTAGACTTTTGCAATCTGAAGATCGGGAGACATTTTTACTGAATTTAAAGTAATGCCACGCACTCTCGGATCGGATATTTCTCCACGAACAAGCATTAAAGCAATGTGCTCACGAATTTGCTCCGCAAGTTGTAACATACGTTTAGTAGCCATGAAATCCTCTTACCTTAATTTAATGTTGCCGCAATTTCTTCGACAATAAAGGCTTCAAGAATATCACCAACCTTAATATCGTTATAATTTTCAACACCAATACCGCATTCAAAGCCTTGCGCAACTTCTTTCGCATCATCTTTAAAGCGTTTTAGTGAACCAATGCGTCCTGTATAAATAACCACTCCATCACGAACAATACGAACGTGAGAGTTACGAACTACTTTACCGTCTGAGATCATGCTACCAGCAATAACTCCAACTTTTGGAACAGAGAAGGTATTACGCACTTCTGCATGACCAATAACCTTGTCTTGTTTAATAGGAGCAAGAGTTCCCACCATAGCAGCTTGAACAGCTTCAATAAGTTCATAAATAATACTGTAGCATTGAATTTTAATGCCACCTTGTTCAGCTACTTGAGCAGCAACACGATCAGGGCGTACATTAAAGCCAAGAATTAAAGCATTAGATGCTTTTGCAAGAATGACATCTGTTTCTGTAATACCACCAACAGCAGCATGAAGAATTTTTGTTTTTACTTTAGGAGTGTCTAGTTTTAGCAAGGAAGCACGAATGGCCTCTGCAGAACCATGAGTATCCGCTTTAATAATAATAGAAACTTCTTGCGCTTTGTCGTCAGTACCAGCCATCATAGCAAGCAATTCATCCATTGAGGAAGCACGCTGGCTTGAAAGATCTTTTTGGCGTTGTTTTTCAATACGATAAGCAACAGCTTCTTTTGCAATAGCATCACTTACAACACAGTTAAATTGATCTCCAGATGCAGGAACATCACTTAATCCAATAATTTCTACTGGAGTAGCAGGCTCTGCAACTGTAATTTTATTGCCACTTGCATCGTTCATCGCACGAACGCGACCCATAGAAGTACCAACAACAATAAAGTCTTGTTGTTTTAAACTTCCTTTTGTTACAATAACGGTAGCAACAGGTCCTCTTGCTTTGTCTAATTTAGCTTCAATTACAATCCCTTCAGCAAGAGTATCTTTTGACGCTTTTAGATCGAGGACTTCAGCTTGAAGTAAAATAGATTCAATTAAATCATTTAGACCTTGGTGTGTCTTAGCTGAAACTTGAACGAAAATGGATTCTCCACCCCATTCTTCAGGCATAACCCCTTGCTCAGATAATTCACGATTGATGCGGTCTAAATTAGCTCCTGGTTTGTCAATTTTATTAATTGCCACAATAATAGGAACCCCAGCGGCTTTTGCGTGTGCAATCGCTTCAGAAGTTTGCGGCATCACACCATCATCAGCAGCAACCACTAAAACAACAATATCAGTAACTTGAGCTCCACGAGCACGCATTGCCGTAAAGGCTTCGTGACCAGGTGTATCAAGGAACGTTAATTTTTGTCCCTTATAATCAATTTGATACGCACCAATATGTTGTGTAATTCCACCCGCTTCTTTTGCTGCTACGTTCGCAGAACGAATGGCATCGAGAAGAGATGTTTTACCATGGTCAACGTGTCCCATAATTGTAATAATTGGTGGTCTTGATACTGTGTTTGTATCATCATTTTTAACTGTTTTACGAGATAAAATGTCGCCAATGGAAATACTTGAGCTTTGAGTTTCAAAACCAAATTCTTGAGCAACAAAAGTAGCTGTATCAAGATCAAGTTGTTGATTTATTGTTGCTGACATTCCAAGCTTCATTAAGACTTTAATAACAGCGCTTGCTTTTTGGCTAAGTTCACCAGCAAGATCGTTCACTGTAATAGACTCGTCAACTCTGACGATTTTTTTGGAAGCTTTTGTCGGATTAGCAGCTTCCGTCTTTTTAATTTCTTTTCTCTTGAAAGATTGAGAGGTTTTTTTACGATTCGGAATCATTGTACGAACAACAACCGCCTGATCTTCACCACCTTCAACTTCTGTATATATGTCTAAATCTTCTTCTGTTTCTTCGAGACGACGTGCATTTTTAGCACGAATACGACGAGCATCTTCTTCTTCGCTAATTCTACGTTTTTCTCTATCTTTATCTTTATCACGATCTTTAAGACGTGAAGGAACATCTTTTGTTGGTGTTGTTGGAGTAGCATCTGCGCCCATTACAAAAGGACGGCTACCTGGAGCAGCTGCGCCTCCTGGACGCGGAGAAAATCCGCCTCTATCACCACCAAAACCTTGTCCTGCAGGACGTGGAGCACCAGCTCCACCAGCTCCAGCTCCTGTACGGAAAGAACCTTGACCAGCAGCATTATCACGAGCTCCGCCAAACCCTCCACCTTGTGGACGGCCTTGACCACCACCTGATGAACCCATGCCAGGACGGCCACCTTGAGCACCTCCAGATGAGCTTCCTTGGTAACGGGAATCACGAGCTCCGCCGCCGAATCCTTGCCCTTGCGGGGATCTTCCGGAATCGCGACCACTTCCTCCCGCCCCACTGCGAGGAGCATTGTTATCGTCTCTACGATAAGAGTTTTGTGCATTAAAACTTGCTGTCGTGTAGCTTTGTGGCTTCGAAGCAGGTTGTGGAACAGGAGCTGGTTCTGCCTTTCTAACAATCACGGCACCGCCTTCCATTTTTGGAGCTGGGCTTGTTGATTTATTATTTTGTGCGTTAGCTCCAACAGTGGAAGCAGGGCGTACAACTTGGGCAGAATTTGAAGAACTTGGGGAATTGGTGGTTTGCACGTTGTTGATCTCGTCACTCTCTTGAGAGCGCATAGCTGATGCACCTACTTCGGAGCCCTTTGGCGTATCGCTAAATGCGCCATTAGTTCTACCGGCGCTTGCCTCTTGAGCTTGAGCAGAAGCAGCTGTTGTCTCTCTGGAATCTTGGGTTGTTGATTGAATTCCTGCACCTGCAGGAGTTTTTAAAACTTTTTGATGGTGTGTAGAATCGGAAGCGCTCTCTTCAGAGCTTTCTTCTTCTATGCGATGCTTTAGATCTTCTTTTTTTGCTTTCAGCGAATTTACAGATGAACTTTCATCGTCATGCGCTTTTGCAGAAGAGCCTGAAGCTTTTTTTATAATAGTTGTTTTTTTTGTAGTTTGCTCATTTAATTGCATGTCATCATTACTTTTTGGAGCAACATCTTCATGGGAATCCGAAGAAACTTCTACTTTTCTACGAATAATGAGTTTACTAGCTGCAGCCTTTTGTGCAGCTTCTTTTTCAGGATTTTTACCTGATCGATGAAATGCACGCAACTTTGCAGCCTCTGTTTCAGAGATTGCATTGAAGTGGTTTTTTACTTGGATCCCGAGTTCTTGGAGCTTAATAATGGCTGCCTTGGTCTCAATTCCCAACTCTTTAGCCAAATCAAGTACTCTAATGCGACTCATCAAATGCAGCTCCCAATAATAATCATGCCAGCAAGTACGGCATAGTATAAAAAATAAGACGTGCGATTATGACTATGAATTAGACATAACGGCGGACAAAACTTTAATAACTGCATCCTTGCGGCTGACAAGCATTGCTTTGACAGCTTTTTCTTTGCCAAAAAAGGATTTTCCAAGCAAAACGGAATCAGCGTTGATTTTAATTCCAAAAACTCTACTTTTATATTTAGCAAGCAAAGTTTCACAATGGCGATAAAAACGATCACTTCCATCATTAGAAAAAATAAGAACCCTAGAAATTCGGTTTGGGTCTTTCGATTTTTGCCGAGAACGCATAGAAACTAATCCAGCTTCTTCTGTTTGCAATAAAGTTTCAATACTTTCCAGACCACCACGGAGACTACCGCAGCGGCGTGCAAAGGCAAGCGCTTGAATCAAATTATCGTTTAATTCAATACACGGAACTTTTATAGTACCTTCAGGAGAAAAAGTCTGGAAAGACTTTTGCATTGTATGGAACAATAATTGATTTTCAGTTTCAGTTTCCAATAATCTTGGCAGTTTCAGCATGTAACTTTCCAGAAAGTTTAACAGGTAACCCTGTTTTATAAGCAATTTCGTCTGCATTTGAACTTGCAACAGAGTTGAAATCAGCAAATCCAGCAGTATGAATAACCGCTGCAATTTGTTCAGCAACACCTTTTAATTGCATCCAATAGCGAAGACGTTCTACAGGAACATTTTTAGAATCTACTTTTTCAGGATCAAGAAGAGGTTGAGGACGTGTTTTAGCAACAATGTCATCAATAGCAGCTTCTGCTTCCTCAGATTCCGTAGTTTCTTCATCGATAATAGGTTCGCCTAAATGAAATTCTTCAAGATCTTCATCTGTGCTTGACTCCGCATTTTGTGCTGCTTGAGTCGCAGCGAGTTCAGCTGCACCTTGAACAACTTGTTCTGCTTCTTCTGGAGTTAAACGAAGAAGTTTTACTAAACTTCGGTGATCCATACGAGAAATATCTGCAGGATCTTTATAACCTTCGTTCACTAAAATTTCTGCGCGCATTTCTCCTAAAGCAGGAATTTGAGCGATTACATTTTTATACTCTTGAACAAGTTCGCGCATTTTTGATTCGGAGCGAATGTCAACTTTCCAACCCGTTAACTGAGCCGCAAGACGCACATTTTGTCCTCTTTTACCAATGGCAAGAGAAAGATGTTCATCTGGGACAACAACTTCCATGATATGGAGTCTTTCGTTCACAATTACTTTTGAAGGCTCAGATGGAGCAAGCGCGTTGCACACAAAACGAGCTGGGTCACGATCATAAGGAATAATATCTATTTTTTCACCGCGAAGCTCTTGAACAATTGCTTGAACACGAGCTCCTTTGATACCAACACACGCGCCTACGGGATCGATAGAAGGCTCTGTACTGTACACAGCTATTTTTGAACGGCTTCCAGGATCACGAGCAGCACTTTGAATAACTACAATTCCTTCTGAAATTTCAGTTACTTCTTGCTCAAAAAGACGAATTAAAAGCTCAGGGTGAGCTCGGCTTAACATAACTTGAGGCCCACGAGTTGATTTTTTTACATCAACCACAAAAGCAATTACTTTGTCTCTAATTTTATATTTTTCACCAGGAATTTGCTCACGTACAGGTAAAACACCTTCAGTTGGTCCAAGATCCACAATGATGTCCGCTTTATCAAAACGACGAACTTGGCCTACAACGGTTTGATGTTTTTTATCGCGAAATTCACGAACAACCTTTTCTTTTTCCGCTTCCATTACTTTTTGAACGATAGCCTGTTTTGCGGCTTGTGCAGCAATACGGCCAAGCTGATCGGTAGGAAGAGGCTCCCCAATTTCATCGCCAACTTGTAAGGAGTCATCCATTACAATAGCTTCTGAAGTTGGTATTTGTTTGCTTGGATTAACAAGATCTTCATCTGCCACTACAGTTCTGTAGCGAATGAGCTCTATTTCCTCAGTTTCTTCATTAAAGCGTGTTTCGAAAACGCAATCACCAAAATGTTTGCGTGCCGCTGTAAGAACGGCTTCTCTTAATGCGCCAATAAGAAGTTGACGATCGATATTTTTCTCTTTACCTACAGTTTCGATAACACGCTTCAAATCTATTTGCATTAAATGCACCTCAGAAAACAAGTCAAGAATTCAACAAATCTCAGCTCTATGAGATCCAACTATTTGGATTTTTTAAACGCTCCATTACGCGCCTTGTGCCTTGCAGCGTCTTTTGCCACTTTTACGGACTTTGACGAAGGATGAAAAGGAAGTGCAAAAGCAACTTTGATGTCCTCTAGAGGAACTTCAAACCGATGGGCACCTTCCACAAGCACAATGACTTTAAATCCTTTATTATCACAAATTTCATTTAAAACCATAGTATACTTACTTCTTCCAGCAACTTTTTGCCAGGTTTCTACAGTAAGCATATCTCCAACAGAAGCTTCAAAGTCTTCCAAATCATGGAGCGTAGGCTCTGAACCTGGAGATCCTACACGAATATTAACATCATCCGCAAACGGATCGAGGGCGTTGGTAGTAAGAAGATACTTATGAATTTCAGTACATTCATCAAAAGTAAGAGCTGTTTCAGCCTGACGGGGAACTTTGCAAGCTTCTACATCAGCCAAAGAGTAGCCCTTATCTAAAATGATATCAACAACTGGTTCACCTTCTTCATATAGAAAAAGCCAATTACGAATACGCATTTTTAAAACCCCAGGATTTTCAACCTTGGTTTCCTTTAGTTCACTTAGAGCTTTTCTAAGATCATCTAGGATTTGTATATGAAGTTGTTTAGTTAACAGCCTAGGGTCACTGATTTTATTAGTATCATTCGTAAGATACAAGATATCTCCAACATTTTCGAGCAGGTTTACTTCAAAATTCGACCCCAAAGAGGGTAACTCTGAAAAAAGGCAAAACAATAAACAAATTGGGTATAACGTAATGCGTTTAAAATCAAATCAAATTTTTTAAGAAGTGTCCAAATATTTTTAGCAACCCTATAAATGACAAAATTTTAGTAAAACAATTTTCTAAACTTCTCATTAAGGGAGAACAAAATGAACACGGCTTACAAGAAAAATTTTGGGAAATGGGGTGAAGAGCAATTAGATAAATGGATGGCCAAACATAATTGGTTGCCAGTTGAAAAAAATTTAAAAATTCAAAAAGGAGAAATAGATAGAATTTACTGCTCTCAAAATAACATTGGTGAAAAAAAATTCTGCATTACAGAAATAAAAACAAACATCATTTATTCAAAGGCTAGTTTTCATATTTTATTCACAGAAGTCGGAATAAAAAAATTTATTAAAATGAGGCAAATTAAAAATCTGTATAAAATAGGAGAAAATTATATTGCAAGAGGGTATAAAGATATTTACTTAAGAATATTTGTAATTATTAAAACAAATAAAAAAATGAATATTACTAAATTTAATGAAAAAACATGCCCATTCAAATTGTGTTATAATAATGATAATTATTATATTTTTTCCATTGAGCCTGAATTTACATTTTATCAAGCAAGAAAAAGTTTACTTCAAATTAAGATATAAAAATATTCAATATAAATAAATTAATGTAAATCAATTAAAATAGATTACCATTAAATTAATTTAAATTATTATTTTACTTACTTTGTATATAATTGGTAATCTTTCTTTCAAAATAAACCCCTCTTAAATATATTTATGAATAATGCTGATCATTAAAAAAAATTAGCCTAAATAAAAATAACTGCATAAAGAAACAATTGACAACATGATATTAATGACAAGCAATCATATTTCTCTTAAATTAAATTCAAGTCCACTTTTTTCAGACATTTCATTCTCTCTGCATGACACAGAATGAACAGCCTTAATAGGAAATAACGGCTGCGGTAAATCGACTCTCATGCGGGTGATCACAAATCAACAAACGACGGACAATGGTGAAGTTACCTAGCGTCGCAACACCCGCTTAGGTATTCTTTTTTTGCGTGATGGAAAAATATTTGATTTTCCATTTTCCTAAATAAGAGCAAGACAAGCTTTAATTGAAATGGACGCCTCAGATAAGGCTCGCAGGCAAAGTGAAATCAAAGAAATGAACCGAATTGAGGCTAGCGCAAAGCAGCTTGCTACTTGGGGAAAAATTTAAAACAACGAGAACTTTGCAAGACGCGCCGAAAGCATGAGCAAAAGAGTTGAAAAATTGCGTGGTAACCTAACGGAGGTAGCTACCGTTGATAAAAGAAAACTAACAATAGAAACCGCAGAAAGTCGTGCAAAGTTGGCTGTTACTTTTGAGAAGGTAAATATAAAAACAAAGAATTCGAATGAAGATAAAATTCTTTTTTCAATTGAAAAACTATTTATATCCCGTGGTGATAGAATTGTTATTTTAGGGAAAAATGGGTGTGGTAAAAGTGTATTTTTAAAGACACTTGCTAATTTATGGGCAAATCAACAGACATCAAATTGTTTAGAAACAGGAATTCGTTTTAACCCTTAATGCACTCTTGGTTATTATGATCAAATGCTGGGTAGAGTTCCAATAAATGAAGCTATTTTTAAGGTATTGAGAGATATTTCATCAGGATCTGATTTGAACGTCAAACATAAATTAGTTGCAGCAGGTTTTCCAATAGAAGAACAACATAAAACCAGCTCAGAATTAAACGGAGGACAAAAAGCAAGATTACAAATTCTTCTTATTTCAACTTTAAAGCCAAATATCATAATATTATACGAACCCACAAATCACATTGATATTGCAGGTTGTGAGGCCTTGGAAAATGAACTGATAAACTCAAAAGTAACCGTTTTTTTTCTTTTCACATGACAGGCGTTTTATTTCAAATATGGCTAATCGATTTGTGCTCATACACGAAGGAAAATTAATTGAAATAAATATTATGCCAACGAATTAGTTGCGGATGAATTAAATAACGTACCATTTTTACTTAATAACAAAAACATAAATAATTTAGAATTTAATTCTGAAGATGATATTTTAAAATCAATTTTCGAAATTGATGAAAAACTAGAAGGAGATCTTAGACAAAAATCTGCGCGGCAAAATGCACAAAAAATAAAAGAACTAAAAGAGAGAAAGTCGCAACTCGAAAAATTAATTTAAAATGAATCTCGTCAAATTTATTCTCTCTTATTAAGATGATATTAATGTTCCATACCTTCAATAAATTTTTCGGCCTGAAGTGCTGCTTGGCAACCCCTACCAGCCGCTGTAATTGCTTGACGATATAATTTATCTTCCACATCACCCGCAGCAAATAATCCAGGTATATTTGTATGTGTTCCATTTTGAGTTAAAATGTAACCTTTTTCATCCATGTTTACTAAACCTTTTACAAAATCGGTATTTGGATGATGACCTATTGCCATAAATAATCCATCTACCATAATTTCTTTTGTTTTTCCGGATTTATCTTTAGTTATAACTCCCGTTAAACCTTTGTCATTTGCAAGAGTATCAACAACATCTGTACTATAAATAATTTTTATTTTTGGATTTGCAATTACTCTTTCTTGCATTGCTTTACTTGCGCGAAACTTGTCACTTCTATGAATTAAAATAACTTCACTTGCCAATTTAGATAAATAAGTTGCTTCTTCCATGGCACTATCACCACCACCTACAACGGCAACTTTTTTGTTGCGATAAAAAAATCCATCACAAACAGCGCATGTAGAAAGTCCGTAACCCATTAATTTATCTTTATTGGGAAGAGGTAAAGTAATTGCAGAAGCTCCTGTTGCAACAATAACAACTTTTGCCTCAATATCTTCTTCATAATCGCGTTTTATTAAAAATGTTCCTTTATTTGTTACCTCTACTTTAGTAACAGAACCTGTTAACATGCGCGCACCTACTTTTTCAGCTTGCTCACGCATATCATTCATTAATTTATTCCCGTCTATACCATCTACAAATCCAGGCCAATTTTCTATCACACTTGTCGTCGTCAATTGACCACCTGGTTGCATCCCACTTATAACTACAGGAGAGAGAGCAGCACGCGCCGTATAAATTGCAGATGTAAGACCAGAAGGACCAGAACCAATTATAACAACTTTTTCCATATATATCTCCAATGTTTTAAAGCTTGATCCAAAAATCTAAGTCAGACATAATTTAGACTTTGTCTAAGTTATGTCAAGAGGGAAAATTGAAGTATGAAATAGAAATTTACTCTATAAAATTTTATTTCTAATAATGTCATACATTTAAAATAACCCACAGATTCAAGTAAAAAGTTATTTTTACCCTGTCTCGTCTTATCATCTCAAATGCAGATCCGCATACTGCTGTCTATGTAAATAAACGATATTTTATCCAATGACCATTACCCAAATTAAAAATGCTTATATAAAAAATTTAATGATTAAAACAGAATAGAAATTTTCATTTTTTTTAAAAATAATTAAATTTTATTCAATTTGGATTATTTGACAATAAATAAAATTAAAGTATGTTTCTTAACAGTAGTATCAAATAAAAGAACTACTAAAGTAACGAAATATACCTATATAAAAACGTTGAACTAACTGCTAAATTATTAAAATTATATTCTATCATGAGAAAACGAACTTGTATTAAGACTCAATGAGGCTCTAGAGCTGTTTTCTAATGAATATACCTTTGCTAATTTTGATTCTGTTACTTCTGCTTCCCATACTCATTATTTTGAGCAAGAATTTAAAGAAAATATTGGTATATCAAATGAAAAATGGTTTGAAATAAAAAAAATAAAAGAATTCTTTTTAATTTTATGAAATTTGTTGATTTTATAAACTTTCAAGTAGAATGGTGGCTCTTCGATTTAGGAGACTGTATGTTGACTAGAGAACTTAAGAAAATTTGGTATTACCCTTCAATAGAAATTTGTTAAAATTGACCTTTTAATTTAAGGGTTTTGTTTCAATAAATCGTGTCTTAATTTTAATCTTTTTGATTATTTAGGAGAATTTTATGTCGAATTCGGAAAATAATTTATTTTGGTTAACAGGTGCTTCTTCTGGAATAGGTTATTCTGTTGCTAAAGAATTAGCTCAAAAAAATGCACATCTCATTATTTCCTCTCGTAGTGCAGATAAAATAGATGCCAAAATAAATGAATTAAAACAATTAGGAGCAAAATCTGTTGAAACAATTTCAATTGACATTTCTATGGGAAACTCTAAAGAAAAAATAGAGAAAACATTAAATGGTAGGAAGCTTAATGGAGTATTAATCAATGGAAGCGGGTATCCTGGAAAAAAACTATCGAATCATAATTATAATGATTTTATAGAAGGGAACAAAAATATTTTAGCAGGACCTGCTCAATTTGTATTAGATATTCTTCCTTTTTGTGAAGAACATAATTCAAGTCTAGTTGCAATTACAAGTACATCTGTAAAAGAGCCTGTTGGACAACTTCACTTGTCTGCAATTTATAGAACAGGTTTTGTCATTTTTCTAAAAAACTTAGCACATAAAATAGGTAACAAAGGAATACGGATAAATAATGTTGGTCCTGGAGCAACTTCAACTGAACATATGGAAAATTTAGTAAAATTATCTTCAAAAGAAAATAATATATCTATTGAGTAAACAAAAAAAACATGGGAAAGAAGATCTTCTCTAAACAGAATGGGAACTCCGGAAGAAATTGCAAAAGTAATTACATTTTTAATGTCTAAAGACGCTTCATTTGTAAATGGACAAACTATTTTAGTTGATGGATGCTCTACACAATCATATTTGTAAAGAAGACTGATATTTTCATATTAATATAATGAGATTTTACATTAATTTCTCATTATATATTTAAGATAAAAATTAAAATTATTTAATAAACTGATCTGCAGCTTTTGATAAGATCTCAGGTTTAATATTACATTCTGCTTCTATAAATTTTGAAACACCGCCCTTAGATTGCATTTCCAACATAAATTCTTTCATTCTTCCTATTTTATGTTTTTCAAGTGCACTTGTTTTTTCGTAGTCACATTCAATTGCATTGATCATGTCAACATTTGAAAGCTTTTTTTGCTCTAACATAATCATAGACATCATTGCTGCAAATGCTCCCGTACGATCTCGACCTACGTCACAATGAAAAAGAAAACTATTTTTTTGAATTAAATCTTGTATTGTTGCTTTAAAAAAAGTGCACATTGAAGATTTAAATTCAGGTCTTTTCCAATTGTCTAAATTTTCAATATCACTAATTTCAAATTCCGTATTCGGATGAAATCCATACATTCTTGTTCCATCAATTTTTTCACAGTAATAAGAGTGAGGATCCCACGGACTGAAATTTAATGAGTATATTTTCTTTGGATTTTGAATTTTATCGCAACTCCAACCAGAAAAATATTTGTTAGAACGATACATAAGCCCCGTGTTAAAAACATCTTTATGAAGACATTTATTTAAACTTTCCCCAACATCTCTAAAATTCAATCGATAATCAAATAATCCAATCCAAAGTTTGGGTTCATATTTACTTTTATCTCGTTTATAAACATAGCCAATAACGGATGCTATCGAGCCAAGAACAAATAAGATTGCTAATAAAATGATTATAATTTTCTTTTTTTTCATTCAAATTCTCATTTTAATTAATCGACAAAAATAAAGTGAATTCAAAAATACTATATTAACGTAAAGTATCTTATTCTTTCTTTCAAAGAAATAAAAGTATAATTTTTATGAAGTTATATAAAGGAAATAATTGAAATAAAAGAAAGGAATGGTGCTCATGACCAGAATCGAACTGGTACACCCTTGCGAATACAGGATTTTAAGTCCTGTGCGTCTACCTATTCCGCCACATGAGCACGAAAGATTACTTATAGCATTAGTTTGAAAATGACAAGGCTTCAAAGAGTATTTACGCAATTTTTTTTTCATGCTAGCGTCAAGGCGTCTATTTCGCTCACTTATTTGCTTATTCAATAGAGGAATATATGGAAAATACAGATAAAAAACAGACAAGCTTTGCAGACGTTGCTCAAACTGTAAGCAATATTTATGCAAAAAATCTATTAAATGGCAAAGTAGCTCTCGTTACTGGTGGTTCTAGAGGAATTGGAAAAGCCATAGCTGTTGCTTTTGGAGCACTAGGAGCTAAAGTTATCATAAATTATGCTGGAAATTCACAAGCAGCAGAACACACGGTAGCTGAAATATCTAAAAATGGAGGCATAGCCACTTGTGTAAAGTTCGATGTATCCGACTTTAATCTCGTTCAAGATACAATTAAAGCACTTGAAAAAGAACACGGCGGCATAGATATTCTCGTAAATAATGCTGGTGTTTCCAGAGACAACTTATTTGTAAAATTTAAAGAAGAAGAATGGGATTCCACTTTAGACACCAATTTAAAGGGCGCATTTAACTGCTCCCGTGCTGTTGCCATGGGAATGATGAGAAAACGTGCTGGTAAAATTATTAATATCTCTTCTGTTGTCGGTTTAACCGGGAATGCGGGGCAATCTGCATACGCAGCAAGTAAATCGGGAGTGATTGGATTAACCAAAGCCCTCGCTTTAGAACTTGCAAGCAGAAATATCCAAATAAATGCGATTGCACCAGGCTATTTTACAACAGATATGACTGGGGCTCTTAATGAAGAAGTTCTGAAAAAAATTGTTGAAAAAATTCCTTCTGACAAGGTGGGCGATCCAGTAGAAATTGCCAAAGCTGCTGTATTTTTAGCTAGTGCTTCCTCTAGCTATATTACAGGTCAAACTCTTGCAGTTGATGGCGGCATGACTATGTATTAATGAGTATTTCTTCATTAATACATTTAAAATAAATTTTTTATAAAATATCATATAAATTTCTTATTTATCTACCTGTAAAACAAGAATAAAATGTCAATTTAATTGACATTTTATATAGAATATTAGAATAATAGAAAATTTCGAACCAATTTAATACTCAATTAATGTAAATAATAAAGACAAAATAAATAATTATTTTTTTATATTTAATTCTTAATTATTTCAAGTAACGAATTTCAGGATGAAATTATAATAAAATATATGATTTATTTAGTATATTAAGGAAAAATATGATTTATATAGTTTTGAACTACACAGGCGAAGATATTGGTGTTTCAAATTATTTAAAAAACACTATTGAAAAAAAAAGACTAATAAAATTAATGAGAAAAAATGGTTTTTTCAATCAAAAGATCAATTTTATCATTTTAATTTCTCAAATGAAAATATATTTATAGAAAATAAGCTTAAAATAAAACAGATTATTAGAAATAATTTAAATTCAGAATTTAAAATATATTTAGGAATTCATGGAAATTATGGTCAATCAGATTTTGCCTTTCAGCAAGAATTGGATGGAAAAATTATAAAACAATTTAATTATAAAAGTTTAGCAAATATTTTCTTCGAATTATTTAAGGAAATTCAAATTAAAAAATTTAGGCTTGCTTTGGTAATGTGTTATGCAGGAAGATCTCAAGATTATCTAATTAAACATGATTTTACATTAGAAAACTCATTATTTCCTAATTTAAAATCATCTTTTGCTTTTAAATTTTACAGTGAACTAATAAATAATTATAAGTTTTATCAATTATCAATGACAGCTTCAACTACTGCAGTGATCTTCCCCCAATTTTATAGACACAATTAACCGACCTTTTTCATTGGTCTAGTTATTTCAAATATAACTGGAGACAGATATCCATTCGACGAATGCTTTCTAACACGATTGTAGTAAACTTCA
>NZ_JBIPMD010000235.1:0-4920 GCF_044369315.1 Silvanigrella sp. | reverse complement strand
CCCTTGCTTGAATTCGCTTGTATACCTTCTTTTGGTTAACACCATTTCAACACCTCTTTCCTATAAGTTTTTTTCGGATCTGGGTGTCTACTTTCTTAGGGGAGGATCAGTATGTATTTAAAACATATTTAACTGATTTTAAAATTTTATTTTGTTGATATAACTTTAAAATCAGATAAAGTTAGGAAAAGAGCTAAAACTAATCTAAATTAGAAAATGCTCTTAAATAATGAAATGAAAAAGGATCTTATTATGGAAGATAATAATGAAAAAATAAGAGTTCAAAGTTTAAATTTCATTGAAGAAAAAAAGAAAAAATTAAAAGAAATTTTTCCAGAAATTTTTTCAGATGGGAATCTGAATTTATCAAAATTAACAGAACTGTATCAAAATAAAAGCAATGAAGAAAATGAAATGAATCATGAGCATTATGGTTTATTTTGGCCTGGTAAAAAAAAGGCAAAACAAAATGCGAGAACTCAAACTCAAGGGACATTATCTCCTTTAAATGGGAAGGGTGCTAATATTGAAAATACAAAAAATATTTTTATTGAAGGCGAAAATTTAGAAGTTTTAAAATTATTACAAAAATCTTATGCAAATAAAATTAAACTTATTTATATTGATCCTCCTTATAATACTGGAAATGATTTCATTTACCATGATAAATATTCCGAAGGAAAAAATGATTACTATAAAAAAACGAAACAAGCTGATGAAAATGGGCAATTATTGACATCAAATCCTATGGCAAGTGGTCGTTTTCATTCAAACTGGTTGTCTATGATGTACCCAAGATTAGAGCTTGCTCGAAATTTGTTATGTGATGATGGAGTTATTTTTATTTCTATTGATGACAATGAAATACATAATTTAAGACATTTAATGGATGAAATATTTGGCCAAGGAAACTTTTGTGGAGTGATTAAAAGAAGAGCTGCAAGAAAATCTACATTTTTATCAAAAACAATGTCAGACTTATGTGATTATTTAGTTATTTATTCAAAAGGGGAATTGTCCGAAATATTAAGTGTAGAGCAAGTTTCTGACGGCACAAGACCTGTTTTTAATGAAGGCAATAAATTAACAAATAGAACACTATATAAAGGTATACTAGCTAAATGTGAAGATGGTATTTATAAAGCAGGTGAGTATTCTATCCGTTCCCTAAAATTTGAATTATTAAATGAACTCATTATTAAAAATGGTATCTTACAAAATGATGTTGAAGTGAGAGGACCCTGGAGAGTTAATCAACAAATTATAAATAAATCTATTTTTATTACCAAACATTTTGGGTTTAGAAGAAAAGTATTAGAAGAAGAGCTTGAAAAAAAGAAGGTCTTAAGTGATTTATTAGATAACTCAGATTGTTATAATGAAAAAGGGAGTGAAGAACTTTCTTCCTTGTTTGAAAATGAAAAATGTGTTTTTGATAATACTAAACCAATTGGTCTTATGCAGTATATATTTAAGGCATGTAATCTTAAAGAAAATGATTATGTATTAGATTTTTTTGCGGGCTCAGGAACAACACTTCATTCTGTCTTATTTGAAAATTCTATTAAAGATTTTTCAATAAATTGTATTACAATTCAAATTCCTTTTAAAATTAAGGATTCAAATAGCAAATATGAAACAATTTCTGAAATCACAATAGAAAGAATAAATAAAGCAATTCAAAAAATTACAAGTCACTCTGAATTTCCAAAAATTAAAAATTCAGATTTAGGATTTAAATGTTTTTCTTTAAAAGAAACAAATTTTAAAAATTTTGAAAATAAACAAGTAAAATCTATAAATGATTTAGAAAATTTATTTTTTAATTATCAAGAAATACTAAAAAATAATAGTATTGATGAAGATATTATTTGGGAAATTATATTACAAGAAGGATTTCCATTACATAGTAAAATTAAAAAAGAAATGAAAATTATAAATAATATTTTTTATAGGATACGTTCCGAGTGGTGTAATCATGAACTTCTTATTTGCATTGATGATAAAATTCATTATGAAACGGAATATGAGCTCTTAAATTTGCAGATATCAGAGATGGATAATAAATTTATTTTAATTTTCAAAGATATAGCACTTTATAAAAGAGACGATATGAAAATCCGACTATCTGATAAATTTAAGATAAAAACTCTATAAAGGGTGTAAAATTTGACAAAAGAAATTAAATTAAAATTTGACTCCGACCTTCCTCATCAAATAAACGCTATTTCCGCAGTTGTTGATGTTTTTAATCAAATAGAAAATAATGAGACGCTATATGGAAATGAAAATAAGAATGATATATTTTCTAATTATCCATTAAATTTAAATTTGAACGATGAAGTTTTAAGAAAAAATATAATCGAAGTTCAAATTCGAAACGGAATTTCTTCCGTATCAAATGAAGTTTTTTATGATGAAGGTAAACTTTTAGAAGAGCTATCTCCTAATTTAAATGATGCACATCGTTGTCCTCATTTTACTGTTGAAATGGAAACAGGAACAGGTAAAACTTACGTTTATTTAAGAACAATTTATGAATTAAAACAAAAAAATAATTTCAAAAAATTTATAATTGTTGTTCCTAGCATTGCTATTTATGAAGGTGTTATTCAATCTTTTTTTGCAATGGAAGGCCATTTTAAATATTTATACAATAATGAAATTTTAACTTTGTATCCTTATGATGGTATGAATAAACAAAATGAGATTAAAAATTTTTCATTAAATTCAAATGGAATAGATGTTTTGTTAATTTCTTTAGATTCCTTTAATAAAGTGAATTATAATAATTTGTTTAAAGATGGTTATATTTTTGGCCGGGAAGAGCTGCCATATCAATTCATTCAGAATACAAGACCCATTATTATTTTGGATGAGCCTCAAACTAAATTTGGAACAGAAAAAAATAGCCAAGCAATTCGTTCTTTAAAACCTTTATTTGTTTTAAGGTATAGTGCAACTCATAAAAATTTTCCAAATTTGCTTTTTAAATTATCTCCTTTTGAATCGTATCATAATAAATTGGTAAAAAAAATAGAAGTTATTGGTTTAGAAAATAATACTAAATATAATGGATCTTTAGTATTGAAAGAAGTGAAAAGGGTAAATAATAAAATAACAGCATCTATCTTATGCTGGACTGTTTTAAAAAATGGAGAAAAAAAAGATGCAGAAATTTTATTAAATCAAGGTGATGATCTTTATTTAAAATCTAATTATTACGATTATAAAGATTATAATTATATAGTAAAAGAAATATATATTGAAGAAAATAAAGAATATATATTATTTGAAAATGGAGAAAAGTTATTTAAAAATAATATTAAATTATCATCTTTAGAAGATCTTTTTCGATCTCAAATTAGACAAACCATATGGACACATATAGAGAAACAAAATAAATTATATCATAGAGGTATAAAAGTTTTATCTTTGTTTTTTGTCGATAAAGTTTCAAATTATGTCAAAGAAAATAATAAAAATGGAATGATTAAAGATATTTTTGAAGAAGAATATGAATGTTTAAAAAACATGTCTTCTTTTTTTACTGATTTAAAGGTTAGGGATATCCAAGCAGCCTATTTTGCAAAAAGACAAATAAAAAACTCTGAAGAATATATAGAATTAAATGAAGAAAAATGGAGTAAAGAGCAGAGACTTGCTTCTAAAAGAGCTTTTGAATTGATTATGAAAGATAAGTCAAGTTTGCTTTCTTTCTCAAGCCCTGTTTCTTTTATTTTTGCTCATTCAGCTCTTAAAGAGGGGTGGGATAATCCAAATGTTTTTCAAATTTGTACTTTAAATCAAACAAAGTCAACCATAAAAAAAAGACAGGAGATTGGAAGAGGGCTGCGTTTATGTATTGATCAAACAGGAAAAAGAATTATAAAAGAAGATCCCTATTTTGAGTTAGCTAATCGACTGACCATAGTTGCAAACGAAAATTATGAAAAATATGCGGATACGCTTCAAAATGAGTATCAAGAAGAAGGTTTTACTTTTTTAACGAAAACCTTAATACATAATGATAAAGATAAAAAAAATAAAGTTCATGATAAATTAAATGAAAAGAATTTGGATTTAACAGTGGATCAAAATCAAATTCAGAATAAATTCCATTTTAATAATAATATGGAAATTTTTATTCAAAAATGTATAGCTAAATTAAATTTAACTCATTTTCCTGATGATTGTTTTCCAAGTTCGAGAGGAGTTATCTCTTATCAAAATTACTATATTTATTTACATGAATTTGAACATGATTTTGTTAAAATAAAAATAGTTAAAAATATAAATGATAAAAAACCTTTTTTTGTGATATTAAAAATAGGCGAAAGTCTTTCGAAATATTTAAATGATCAAAATTTATTTGATTATAATTTAACAAATATTTATATTGATAATAATATTCAAAAATCATTTATTTTATTTGAAAATGGAAAAAAATTAACTTATACAAGTTTTTTAGAATTTAATTCTTTATCATCTATTTTAGAAGAAGAAAATAGAGTTACAGCTAAAATTTCTCCTCCCTATATCAATTTGCTTCAAAAAGTTTCTGATGTTACAAATTTAACAAGGCATAGTATTTTTGATATTTTTAAAGGTTTAACTGAAGATAGAAAAATGATCTTTTTAAAAAATCCAGATAAATTTATAAATATTTTTATTTCTAAGATTTTGAGTTTATATTAAATTATTAAATTTAAATCGTTTTCTCTATTTTTGGAATTTTAGGAAAATGATATTTTTCACGTAATATTTCCCAGGAAACATGGTTCCCCGTTGGCCATCCTATTAAAGATGCTAATGCCGCATCAATTTTTAGAACAACGGCTAATACACCAACATGAATTTGAGTAAATGCGGATTTAACAGTTAAAAGATCTTTTTTAACAGTCTCATCAGACCAGGTTT
>NZ_JBIPMD010000234.1:0-4923 GCF_044369315.1 Silvanigrella sp. | reverse complement strand
TTACTTTATTAGGTCATTTTTGTATAATAAAGAAATAGACACTTTAAAAAACCAATTTCGAAGAGATGTCGTTGCCATGTCAAATGGAGAACCTTATACTTTAAGGGCAATATCTGGCAAAAAAGATTGGGATTTTAAAACATATGGTGATGAAGCCATTCTATTTCTTAAACAAAATATGAAAGATAAACAGATTCTTATTGAAAATTATTCTTCCTTAGAACCCGCGCTTCCTTTAAGGTTAATGAATCAGGTTTCAATGGCAATTCCTAAAGATATTTACTTTGAAGTATCAGAATTTAGATTTCAAGATAATCAACTTTATATTGAAGCTGAAACAAATAACCCTGATAATATAAATAAAATTATTGATAAATTATCAAAAATAAAAGAATTAAAACAAGTTTCAAAAAAATCACAATCAAACAAAGTAGGTAGTGAAAAGAAAATAACTCACTTTTCTATTATTGCTTCAGTAACAAATGGAGAAGGGTGAAAATGAGCAATAGATATTCTGAAAATTTAGCTCAGGTAACACAAACGATAAAAACATTTATTTTTGGAGAAAACAATAGCAGACTGGATTACTTAATTAAAAATTTTTATAGATTAAATCATGAACGTCGGTCTTTGATTATTGTTTCTTCTATTATTTCTGCAATCGTGTTATTTACTCTTACCATAATAATTTATTTAGTTGGTCTATTTTCTTTACAAAATAAACTCTCAAGTGCTTACAGTAACTCAAATGCTTTAAAAGAAGTAAGACCTGCCTATGTTGCTGTTCAAACAAATTTTGACGAACTTGAAAATGGAATTAAATCTACAAATGCAAATTTATCATTAATTAGTTTATTAGATCAAAAAGCAAAAGATTTAGGGCTTCAAATTTCTGGTTTTCCTGTGAAACCTATAATTTCTAAACTTCCGAATCAAAATCCCTTAGCAGAACAGTTTCAAAAAGTAAGTGTTGATTTTAAATTATCTGGTGTTAGTTTAAAGAAAATGATGGAATATATAAATAGTGCTGAACAAATGCCTAATAAACTGAAGGTATCAAAATTTCGTTTAATATCTATAACGGAAGCAAAGCTATATTTTGATGTTTTGTTAACTGTAGAAGGTCTTATGCCAATTGAAAAACAAAATAATTCAAATTAAATTTATCAAGGTGTTTTATTAATTATGAATAAAAAAAAAATTATCGGTTATTTTTTATTAGGTATAATATCTTTTATTTTTTTAATATATCAAACGTTTCCCTATTCTTTAGTTAAAGAAAATATTGTTATAGAAATTCAAGGTATTTTAAATAGATCTAAATTCCCCCTAAATATTTCTATAAAATCTTTAAAACCTTATTGGTTAACGGGTATTGAAGTTCAGGGTCTTGAAGTTTCAAATAAATTTGATTCCAAAGGTGCCTTGGTGATAGATAACGTAACAGCTAGACTTTCTATTTTATCTTTATTTATTGGAAATATTTCTATAAATATAGATGCAAAACAAAATAATGGAGTCTTAAATTCATCAATTACATTACCTCTGTTTTCAACTATTTCTGGAGATGCTTTTGTAAAAAAAGCGGATGCGAATTTTAAAGATTTTATGCTTGATAACATTTTCAACCAAATATTGTTTGCAGTGAAGTCGTTTGAAAAACCTGAATTGGCTTTAGTTCTTCCTATCATTTCCAAAACATCTTTAGGTGGAAAATTAAACGGAAATATAGAATTTCAAGATAAAACATTTGCGAAAGTGAATTTAAATTTAAAAAATGGATATTTAAATATGGCAAACGAGTCTTTAAATATTCCAAAACAAATTTTTTCTAAAGCAATGTTAGATTTAAATTGGAATGGTAAAAAAATAAATATATCTAATGGAACAGGATTTAACTCAGAAAATATTAAGTTAGAAACAAATGGATTTATTGAAACTCCTCCCGATCCAAAATTACCTTGGCAATTAAATTTAATGATAAATCTTATAATGACAGGTGAAGTCGAAAAAGATTTTGGTTTTATCATTCCTCAATTGTTAAATTGCCCTTCAAATGTTATTTTAGCAGGTGTTATGAAAATAAATTTAGTTGGAGATTCAACTGGATTATCATGTCAATAAACAATAATTTTCATTTGATAATGCAATAAAAATTAAATTATTAAATTGTAAGCGTTAATATAATTAAATAAGACTTAATAATGAAGTATATTTTATCCCTCTTATTATATATTTTAATTATAAGATCATTATATTATTAAAATAATTTATAAATCATTATCTTATTTATATTTCTTATCTTATCTTTTTTACCAAAAAAATTAAATCCCTTCATTTTTCTAATTAATTTATCCTAAATTTTATATAAGAAACCCCTACTCAGATAAATAAGATATTTAACATTTAATTCATTAATAATATAGAGGTTTCTTGTAACTAATTGGATTTTAATCAAAAAAAATATCAATACATTCTTCTTGTTACATTATAAAATGAAATATTAACATTTTATTACGAACAATGAATTGTTATTAATTTTTGATTCATCTTATATAAATACTGCATATGTTATTTATATATTCGTAACTTTTTTTGTTTTCGCGAGGGATATACCATATGAAAAAAATTATTTTTTTAACGACAATATCAGTAATAATATTATCTTCATGTTCAAAAAATGAGAGGAGCAATTCTCAAAATGATTCTAAGTCACCAGTTATTGAATCATCATTATTAGAATCTTCTTTGTTATTTACAGGGGAGGAAAGCTTTTTATTACCGCAAGAATGCATGCCATAATTTAAAATTAACAAGGTGTTACTTTTAAAAAATAATAAATTTTTATTTAAGAAAGAAAAAAAATGATTTACCAAAAAAATAAAACAAGAATTATCAAAACCTCTCTTTTAGCGATTGCAGGAGCTACTCTCTTTGTTGGATGTAGTAATGGATTATTATCATCAAATGAAAAATCAAATGATGATATTCAAACAAGTCAATTAATAAATGAAAAAAAAGCAAAACTCGAAGTTGTTGGAGATATTCCACAAATCAAGTCAAAAATAAATAGGGACGTTGTAGAAACTTCAATTTTTATCCAAAATACTGGTGATGAAGTAGCTAAAATAACCAATATTCAAAGCTTAGCTGATGAATCTATTTCTCTTGTTTTTCCATCCACGACAATTGAGCCAACTACATCTGAAGTTTCTACTTCAAATCTATTCGTAGGTGGACGTCCTATTCAAACTTTAGGTCCTAAGTCTCTTTCAAAAGAAAATGAAGACCAAGTGCAAAATCAGCAGTTTTGCGCTGTTGATATTTCTTTAAAGCCAGGAGAATCTTGTCAAATAACAACGGCATTTAAGCCATCTAAAGTTGGGAACACAAGCCAACAAATTTTAGTAAATTATACGGATCTTCAAGGAAATACATCTTCTACTAAAGAAATAAATGTAGATTATCTTGGAATAGGAGATGCAAACCTTGTTATTGAAGCTGGTTCCCAATTGGATATCGCTTTAGGAGTTTTGGGTGATCCTGTAATTCCACAAATCAGAAATGTGATTATAAAAAATGAAGGCGAAGAAGTTGCAAAAGAAATTAATATTCTTTCAATTGAGCATCCAGCTTTTTCCATTGAACAAGAAAGCAATACTTGTGTAGGTGATCTTAATAAGGGTGAAAGTTGTTCCTTTGATATTAAATATTCACCAAGTTCAGAAATGAGCGGTAATCTTCCAATAGAAGTTTCGTATTTAGACAATTTTACCGCAGAAAATCTTACTCAAAAAGGGAGTCTTTCTTATTTGGCAACGGGAAGTGTTAGTTTAAAAGTAACACCAAATGATAGTTATCCATTAATTGCTTCTGTTTCTAAACCTGGGACAGCACCACAAGTAACAAGAAAAACAATCACTGTTAAAAATGAAGGTACAAAAAAAGCGAGTAATTTAAATATAACTTCTAATAACCCGAGTTATTTTTTAATTACGAATGACAATTGTAGCGTTCAGGGACTAGATGTTGGGCAAGAGTGTACTTTTGATGCGACTTTTTCACCTTTAGAAAATATATTGCAAGGTAGTGACTCTAAAACAGGAAACGTTGAATATAAAATTTCTTACCCAACAAAATCTGAAAAACAAAGTAAACAAATTACCATTCCATATGTAGCAATTTCTGCAAAGATATTAAATTTATCTAGTTCTGATCTATCTAGTACTTCTTCGATTTCAGGGTCTCTTGAATTACAAACTTTATGTGAAGTAAAAAGCGTATATGGGAATGGAAAACATAATATACCTATTATTCCAAATTTTACAGCGGGTTCTGAGATAATTGACAGCGCAAATGTTTTAAAGGCTACTGATTTTTATATTAAAGAAGGCAATCGCGAAATTTTGTTGACAGATAATGTTCCACAAATAAATCAGGATCTCATTCTACGTTCTCCTAATAATTATTCTTATTGCATGAATTCTGACATTCTTAAAACTAGTGGTACAGCAGCTTATTTTGCAACAAAAAAATCTGCAGCTGAACGCGATTTACGAGCACAAATTAAATGGATTAATAAAAAGGGTGAAATTACTACTGTTAAAACGTCAGACTCAGAAAATTTAAAAATTTTGGGTAAAGAATCTATGCAATATAATCCTAATTCTATGACTGAATATTTTAATATCTCTGGTGAAGGACTCGGACATTCAGGAGCTACTCATAACAATTTTACTTTGATCAGGTTTTCACCAAATCCTATGAAAGAATCTCTTTCAGTTTATAGATTGCACGTGTCCTCCCAATAAGTGATTTTTACAAAGCATAAATCCAGAATTAAATATCCTTTTGAGGAGGAGATTTAAATGGAGATGGAAAATAGAATTTTAAAATTGTCAGAACAAGTTGCTTTTGAAAGAA
>NZ_JBIPMD010000233.1:0-4984 GCF_044369315.1 Silvanigrella sp. | reverse complement strand
TGGATAAAGGGGAATCTCCAAGAGAGGCCGTTATCCGCGAAGTCCGAGAAGAAGCTGGTGTTATAGTTCAAGAAAACCCAGTTATTTTTGAATGTTATTTCAATATATATGGTGGTGTTGATGATATTGTCAGTTTATATATCATTAAAAAATTCCAAATTCAGAAAATTAAGAGTAAAGAAATAGCTGAAGTAAAATGGTTTCCTATTAATAGGCTTCCTGAAAATGCTTCAAAAGCAACAAAACGTAGAATTGCCGAGATTTTTTTTAATTTAGAAAAATCAGAGCGGTGGTAAAAAAGGAGATAATATGAAAGCTAAATTTTTATTTGTATTTTTTAGTTTTATTTTAGTGAGTTGTAATTCAACGAACAATTCAAGCAATTCTAATAATGAAACTATTAAAAAAAGTTCCGAAAAAATTACTTTAAAACCATGGGTTGGAAAAGACATTGTAGAAGTTTTAAAACACCCAAAATATGGAACTCCAAGTAAAAAAGAAAAAGTAGACAAAAATGAAATTATTTCATACATGGAATATTTTTCTGCTTCAGGTCATTTAAGTGATAATTCCATCAATGTTAATCTCTTTTGCAAGAGATCATTTATCTTTAATAGCGAATCTAAAATTATTGATACAATTGAAGAAGGAAATTGTCAAAATACAATCGAAAATTTACCAATTGAAGAAATAAAAAAGTAAAAATATTTTATTCAAATAAATGCTCAGTGAAGTACTAAAAAATGGAATTAGTTTTAGCTAATAATATTGCTCATAAAATGAATAAAATGCTCTTAATTATTTCTTCTGAATGCAATTCTCAAATTAAAATTAAACCATTAAAAGAAGATAATACTCATTTAGAATATTTTTTATCATTTCCTCTTGAAGCAAGAGAGGAAATGGCAAATTATTTAGGAATAAGTTTAAAAACCCTTCAAAGAATTTATGAAAATCCGATTAAAATTTTAGATGACTATAATGTAGTTTTAAAACTTGGGAGTTTTTTTGATAAAACATATCCTGAAATGATTTGTTTATTTTTTAATGTTTTACAGCATGAGTTTAATCATGATCCTTCTACATCTGCTTTTTTAAAAGAAATTCATTTAATTGATAAAGAGTTATCAGTTGAATCTAGAAGGGAATTAGTTAGATTATTGGTATTAATTCGAAAAATGAAAATACCTGTACATAGTTTTTCAATAGTTGCAAGACAAATGATCTATAAAAAATGTTTTACAGAAGATAATATTAATCGTATAAAAAATTTAATTGATAACTTTTGATTTATTTAATTTTTCAATCATATTCATTATTTCATTGTATGATATAGGTCTTTTTTGAAAAAATAGATCTATTTTTTCTTTCATATAATTAGGAATATCTTTTTGAATTTTTTCATTAAAACCAGAGCATAAAATTATTTTTCCAGTAAATTTTTCTTCCTCATTTTCGATACCGCCTATTAAATTTGAATTAATAAAATTTACTCCATTGCCAAAATCAAAATCAGTTACAATAGCGGCGATATTTGTTAAATAATTATTCCCATTCATTTTTTCTTCATCTATGTGACAAAAAAATTCATCAGGTGTTCTAAAAAACAAGATATTTGCGTCCATCATTTTTACTTCCCAACCATGCCAAATTAATTCGTTATCCTCTATAATAACAACAAGTGGTTTATCTGAATTAGGGCAAATTTTAATTTTTTCTTTCTCATCTTTTGTAATGTTTTCAAGAACATAATTTTGATTTAATTTTGATTTTTCTTCAGAAGCTCGTACAAAAAATGAGAAGCAAGTTATATTTTCATTATGTAATATTAATTTACTTCCATTTTTTTGTAAAATTTCCTTTAAATTTTTTAATCCTATTCCGTGTCCATCCGGTTTATTTGTAAAACCATTTAATATTTTTGATTTGATTTCTTTTGGTATTTTAATACCATCATTAGAAATTTCAATTAATATGATTTTTTTTAATTTATAAAACCAATTTTGTGTTATTTTTACCTCAATATTTGAAGTTAAAACACTTTCATGAACAGCGTTTTTAAGAATCGTATTAAAAGCTAAAAAAAGAGTGCTGCGGTCAAATTTTAATTTATAATTCACATTAATATAACAAGAAAGTTTAATTTTCGTATTACCAATGTTTTTCCAGACTTCTTCAAGAACATCTATTGGATTTATACTTTCAATCCGAATTTTTCTTAAAATAATTTGAGCTACATTGTTATGATGAAGAGCCGCATGAATACTTGATTTTAGATCATAAGGGTATTTTAATATATTTTCCTGATTGACAAGCTCATGTTCTATCATATTTTTAATATTTTCAAGAGATTTAGATTCAATTTTTTTAGCAGTATTTTTAGCTACTTTTGTTTTTAAAATAGAAATTGGAATCATAATAAAAAAGATTAAACTCATAAAAACAAAAATATTTAATATTGTAAATACTTCAATAAATGTTGTTCCATCTTTAAATAATTTGTAATCTAAAGCTTTTTTATAGAACTTTAATGTGTATTTTTTTTGTTGAAATACTTTTTCATTTGCTATTTTATATGAATAAATTGGAAATGATACTCCAATAATTAATGAATTATTATATATAAATATAGAATTTACTTTCTTCAAGATTCCTTCTAAAAGAATTACATTTTTAATTTCAGAAATAGATGAGGCATTTGTTTGCCAAATTGGAAATTTATTATCTTTGCATTGAACGCAGTCCCAAATTTCGGCAGCAAAAAAATTATTTTTTTCCACTCTTTCATATACATAAATAGAAGTAGAAACTTCTATGAGCCTTCTATAGGCTTCCAAAGAATAGTTATTTTGCATTAAGTATTCTGTATATCCAAAAGTTGAAAGATAATAGTCTTTTAATTGATGATTTATAATAATAACATCTATTATTAAAAATAAAAATGACATTATAATTGAGGTTAATAACCAATACAATAAATGAAATTTTTTATTAAACTTTTTTAACTTTTTATTGATCATGTCATAAATTTCTACTTATTAAGTTTTATTTCCCATACCAATATTTTAATAGGACTGTATTGGTTTCCAAAAGAAGAAATTCGATTTTTTCTATATAAAAATGAAATACGCATTTGAAATACAGTTACCATAATATTATTTTCAGTAAAATATTGACTTAAATTTCTTGAAAAAATAGGGCTTTTACTTAAATTTTTAGTAGCTTCAAAGTATAAATTTTCAAATATAGGATCGTCCGGATATATATTATCAAAAAAAGAACCTTTTTTAAAATAGGCAAAATTAGAATTTGGATCTGTCGTTGATGTATCAAATCCACTCCACCACAAAACATTTTTGTCATTTTTTTTGAATTTTGTGTAATTCATATCTGTATTATGAAAGTAAACATGGACTCCAATTTCTTGAAGTTGATTTTTAATTTCAATAATATAACTTTCATGATTTAATTCTTTTTTTGTATTCCAAAAAGTATGCACATGAAAAACTTTATCTTTCCAAAGTGATTCAGGTATGGTCTCCATTAATTTTTTAGCTTTTTCTAAATTTCTTTTTTGAATAGGAATTTCAGCTCTATAATTTTTTTGCCATCCTGATGCGGGTAACATTTGATCATCAGCAACAAATTCGCCATAGGGAGAAGATTTTGCAATTTTAAATCTATCAAGTGCTAATGATATTGCTTTTCGAAAGTTTGCATTGGAACCAAGTTCTGTTTTATAATTAAATAAAAATCCTGCATTTGAATAAATATCAGGAAAAATGATATGGCTATCAAAATTTAAATTTGCTTTATTTAAGCCAATATATCCCTTAATGTCTCCTGTATCATTATCGCTAAATATAAACCGAATAAACTTAGGAATGTCTTCTTTTTCATTCACTTTTTCAATTACATAAATATGTTTATTTAAATCTATTTTTACTACTTTGTATTTTCCAAAACCAATAGGATATTTTTTCCATTTTAAATACGACTCATCAAACTCTTCTATTGGTACTATTGGCAAATATCCTGTAGAAATTTTTTGAAAAAAATGACTATTTTCTCTCTTTAAATTAAAGATAATATTATATTTGTCTTTTACTTTTAACCCAGAAATAAGACCAGAAGGATAACTTAGAGTATCTATACTAATATGTTTAATTTTTTCTTTTTTTAAATTATCAATTCCTACAATATCATCTAAAATTGTTCTAGCAAAATTATCATTATCAAATGACAATAGTTGTTTTACAAAAGAAAATTCTACGTCGTAAGCTGTTACTTCTCTTTTGTTATGAAAAAAGATACCTTTTTTTAAATTTGCATAACAAATATTTCCATCGCAAAAAAATTTCTCAAAGAGAGCATTTTTATCTGTCGATTCTTTAAACGTTCCATTAAAAGAAATTAAACTACCATGTACAGCAGCAGAAAATGTCTCAACTACATATGAAGTAACATTTATATAACTCCATGGAATTTGTGGCTGGTCTGACAAATTTAATGTGATGGTTTGGTTATCTGGAAATTGGTTTGAGTCTTCATACTTATTACTTGATATTTTATTATTTATGATAACAAGAATAAATGTAATTATAAATAGAAAACCAAAATAGACAGGAAATTTTTTCTTATATTTTAATTTTTCAAAATCAACCATGATATTTCATTTTATTTCTATATAAAACATTAATTTTTGCCAATTAGTCGTAATTGGCTCTATTTTTAAATAAAGTAAATGGTCAAAGAACTATGATTTCCAAAAACCTTATTTCATTATCCTTAAATCATTTATGTTATCATGTCATCAATATAATTATCAAAAAAAGATAAAATGGTTATGGTTATATAGGGTTCTGTTGCAAATAATTAGGAGCTACGAAAGATTGGGTTGTTACTTTTCAAGAATGTCCCCTCTAGGCGCAATTATCCAGCGAGGGAGCTAAATTGCTCCCAAATAGGCAAATGACTTTTAAAT
>NZ_JBIPMD010000232.1:0-4994 GCF_044369315.1 Silvanigrella sp. | reverse complement strand
ATTGTGTTATTATAATAGCCAGCTTTGACATATTGTATGAAATTGTTTACCGTGAGGGGGTCTTTCTCTTTAAAAAGGTCGAGTCTTATTTTTCCCTTACTTGTCATTATGACGACCTCTATATCCCCTTTAGGGACACTAGGTTCAGATAAGGCAAGATTTTTTTGCTGATTTTGGTTTTTTTGCTGTTTGCTCAACTTTTTTTTACGTACTATTTTTTCTTTTTTTACTTCGGCTTTTTTTTCTACAGCAGCATGTATATCAAAAGTTGGAATAATAAATAAAAGATTAATAAGAACGAGTGAAATTTTAAACTTTTGAAACATTAGTAAGATCTCCTTAAACGGTCTTTTATTAAAAGACAGAGTTATCTTAATTGAAATAGTTTAAAAAACGAAGAATTGTGTATCATTTTTTTATTTTGAGTTTAAATATAATTTAGAGGTAATAATGAAAAATAGAGTCCGTATTTCTGGTTTAATTGTGTGTTCATTTGCTTTAAACTCCACTTCTTATGCATTTTGGGATCAATCTCATCAGCTTATTAGCGAAATTGCAGGTCGTAAAATTTCAAATAAATCATCAAAAGAGATAGATAGACTTTTAAATATAGCCATAGCCAGTCCAGGAAGTGAAGAGTTATCTAAAAATACAAATTCAATTGATACAGCAGCTTCTTGGGCTGATAGTATAAAAGCTTATAAAAATACCAATTCAAATGACAATTTTGCTTTATGCCATTATACAGATATTCCTTTAACAAAAGATATGATTGGCAAAGATATTGATGAAGACCTTGCATTTAATAAATTAAATGAAGTTGTTAAAAATGAAACATTTAATTCTGTAAATTGTTTAAAAAGTGCAGTTAAGACTTTAGTAACCGCAAATGAGAGCGATTTAAATAAAGCAATTTCATTAAGAATGGTATTACATATTGTTGGTGACATTGGTCAACCTCTTCATAGTGCGGCCTTAACAGAGGGTGCTTTTGAAGATGCGGGTGGAAATAAAGTTAAGTTAGAGAGAGTTGTTTCTTTTTCGAATATAGACGGTTCTTCTTCTTCACAAAATAATATGCATAAAATTTGGGATGGATCATTGGGAGTTTATCTTCAATTTCCATATAATCCAGAAGATTCAAAAAAAGGAATATTTACTCCCGAAGAAAAAAAAGCAACAAAATATGATGCATCCGACATTGTTAACAGCAAAGACTTTGTTAATTTAGTCGCAAAAATAACAAAAGATCCCCTAGAACAATCAGTTGAAGGTTGGGTTGTAGATTCTTATAAAGTTGCTGTAAAAAATGTGTATACGGGTTTAATTTTAAAAGGACCAGATGATAAAAATAATGGGATGACTTCTTTATTCAGTGATAGTTGGAAAATGTATCAAGTGAATAGAAAACAAATTGTGGAAACACAAATTAAAAAATCGGGTATTCGTTTATTTATGCTTTTAAATTCTATATTTGATCCAAGTAAATCAAAGGTACAAAATCAATATTCAACTCTAGTAAATATTATTCAAAATGATTCTAATGTGAAGCCGTTTCGAGCGAATTAGAAGTAACTTTTACATAATTATATGAATATACTAATAAAACCCCCTTGTGTTTTAATTATATAAAAATTCTTCCGATAAGCCTTTTTGGTAATGAAAATGCGCTATTTTATTGTAAATAGCTAGGATTTCAAAATAGAATTCTATTAAATTTTCATTCAAAGGTTCTTATGGAAAATGAAGAAAAAAAAGAAATATTACCTGAGAAAATAGATAATGTTGTGCCATTTATCCCTAGAAAAAAAGACACTATTAAAAAATTAGAAGCACCTAAATTAGATCCTTTAAAACCGATTGAAGATCCTCTTAAAACTTCTATATTAGAAACTGCAAAAAATTTTATTAATAATTATGAAAATTATACTGCATTAGATTATTCTAACTTAATAGAAAATGTAGATGCTTTCGCTAAAAAATTGTTAGACGAAAATCATTATTTTAAATCATATAAAGTAACTCATGCAAAATTTCATTTAAATCAAAGTATTTTTTTGAGAAGTTTACCAGAAAATGGAAGAAATATTGAAGAAGAGTGTTCCTTACATATTTTGGACTTTATAGATGACATAGAGACTGTTTAAAATATTTAAAGATATTTTTATTTATTAAGACTTGGATTTGGAAAATGAAGTAAGTCAAGTTTCATAGCAGCAGATTCTTCAATTTCATTTGCTTTTTTTATATATATGGCTGTTGTTGTTATTTCTTTATGGTTTAATAGAGTTTGTATTTGACCTATTGGGGTGCCTTGATTATGAAGCAGGGTTGCTAAAGTTGCTCTACAGCTATGGGTGCTCACTTTTTTTTCGATTCCTGCTTTTTTAGCAGCTTCTATGACCATTTTATAAATAGCAGGTTGCGTTAATTTTGTATTGGTTTTCACATTTTGAACTCGAATAAACATATACTCTTCTTCTTTTGCATTTGGTCTTAACTCTTGAATATATTTTTTGATTATTTGTGATGTTTTATTGTGAATAATGGGAGAATGTTCTTTATTTCCTTTAGCTGTTATATGTAATCTTGTGAAATCGGATGAAAATTCGATGTCTTTTATTTTAAGTTCACAAAGTTCATTTACTCTCATTCCAACAGATAATAAAGTAACTAAAATGGTATAGTGAAGTAAAGCACTTTTACATTTTTTTGTATTTGAATTTTTTTGAGATAATAATTCGTATTCTTTTTCGCAATGATATAAAATTAATTTCACTTCATCAAGAGTGAAGGCATTCGTTTTACTCTCTTCTTTGTATTTTGGTTTTTGAATAAATATCATTGGATTTATAGTTATTAATTTTCTTTTCTTACAAAACTCTAATAGCGATGATATTGAGTTTAATTTTCTTCTTATTGACTTTTGAGTTAAGTTACCTTTATTTGTTAAGTGATCATGCCACATAATTAAAGTTTTTTCATCAATTTGATTTATATATTCAATATTCATATTTTCTGTAAATGTATAGTTTATAAATTCTTTTAAATCAAAAAGATAACTTTTTTTTGTATTTAAGCTTGAAAAACTTAATAGAAAATGAAGAATGATATCGGAAATGTGATTGGTGGGTTCTCTTTTTGCCCACTCTGCAAGATATTCTAAAGAATTTAAATTTTGGATTATAGAATTTCCCATGGAATTGGGAACAGAAATATTGATAATTTTATTTTCAGATTCGTTTTCCATATTTAGGAACTCTCGTTATAAATAAACATTCTTCATTAAATAAAGAGTATAGCTGTTTTGGTTGAGTTTCAAAAATGCCCATGACCAATCCTCCGCCACCAGCTCCCGTAAGTTTAGCGGCTAAGGCTCCTTCCTTTTTTAATATTTCTATAATGTTGTTTATTTTATGAGTTGATACTCCTAAAACATTTAAATAATGTTGAGCTCTATTCAAATTTTTTGCAAGAGCATTTAAATTTCCTGATTTTAATTCATAGACACAATCATTTGCTAGATTTCCAAGTTGATTTAAAGCATCATTTGTTATTCTGGTGTCTTCTTCAAGTTTTAAGGCAACTTTTTTAACCATGAGTGAGGTTTCACTGCGCTCTTGAGTGTCAATAAGGGCAAGCCAAAATTCTTTTTCATTTTGAATATATTTATGTTTTTCGCCTTTTGTAAATTCAATCATACCATCACTTGCAACAGCAGTTACATCTAAGCCACTTGCTTTTCCAAAATGAAATAAACAATCTATTTCATTTGCAAATTGAATTTGTTTTTCAATTGTAATTTCTTTATTCATAATATTTTTTTCTAAGGCAATCTGAGCTGCTATTTTAAGGAAACAAGTGCTTATTGCAGCACTACCACCCATTCCACCACCTAGAGGAATTTCAGATTCAACTAAAATAAGCTGTGGAGTAAATTCAAAAATATTTTCTGTTACTTTACATAAAGATAGTGCTTTTTCAAAAGCTTTTATGAGGAGTTTTTTAATATGAATTTCGGGCTCATATTTTTTACCTTTAACAATGGTACTCCAAGAATGATCCCAAGATTCTAATGGTATATCGGGAGCGCATAATTTCATTTGAAGACGGACGTCTGGAAGTGCCATAGCAATTGCTTTGTGTCCATAAACCACAGAATGCTCGCCAATTAATATGGCTTTGCCACCTGCATTAGCGCTTATTGTTACTTTAGAAAGAAAATTATTATTTAAATTCATTTTAAATAACTTTCTAGAGTATTTATATTTTTTACTCTATTAAAAGAATTTTTTCCAATTAATAAACCTTCATTGAAACAATTTGTAAGAGTTTTAATTTCTCTATTAAGCATGGCTTGAGATAATTCATGAAATTTTTGTAACATTATTTTTGCTTCGGGCATATATAAAACATGAATATTAGGACCTGCATCTAACGTCCATAATGCTTTTACATCGTATTCATTGCGAAGTTGAATAAATAAACCTATGAGTTTTGCAACTTCATTTGTTAAATAGCATGCTTTAGGTTCACCTGTCTGCATAACGGCATGCATAGAATATGCATCTTCTTCAGTTAGAGATTGGACACATTCGAAGTCAAATTCTAATAAGGCTTTTTGTAATAATTTTAATTTATGAGAAATTCCAGAAGTTCTTATGATATTTAAAGGTGAAGTTTGAGCATATTTGTGTCCATCAGAACTTGAAGTCTGTTTTTCATCACTGTTAAGAATAAAAACAGAGTGTTGAAGTTGACGCCATTTGGGATGGTATTTAACACTACTTGTGTTTGTAAATTTATTTTTATTTAAAATAGGGGCTTCCCATTTTACAAAAGATTCTTCTTCACTTGTAAAGACACTTCTTGTTGCAGAACCGCTTCCTAATCTAGCCCATTCTGTTAGCCAAAATAAAAGCTCCGATTTTGTAAAGTGTTTTTCCAGCTGTAGTAAATCAGCTATGGCTCCAACTAAAGCGGCATAACCTGAA
>NZ_JBIPMD010000231.1:0-5006 GCF_044369315.1 Silvanigrella sp. | reverse complement strand
TATATTATTACAAACGACTCTTTTGCTGCCCATGGAGCAGATGTCTTTAAAATTCCTGCTAGTGTATTATTCGGAGCAACCTCTCCTTTATTTGGTTTTGTTCCAATTTATAACAAAATATCTACTGAATATCTGAATTTATCTTGCAGCCCATGTTCAAGACATGGAAAAGGAAAGTGCCGATTTAAAAACCTAAAATGTCTTCAAGACATTGATACTTTAAATATATTTAATCAAATTTTAAAATTAAAAACAAAAAATTAATCCAATTTGCATAATATTTATTTTATAGATACTGTACCTATCCTTGTAGGGGAAGTCTGGTGAAAATCCAGCGCTGTGCCGCAACGGTTATCATTATTTTTTTTTATGAAAGCCCGATTACCTACAAGAATTCACTCTCGAGCAAGGGGTTACTCATGGACAGATCTCAAGATTTTCAAGAAAATATCAATCAATCGGAAACACGAATGATTAAATGTGTTTTTCCAGAAACCACAAATCATTACAATACATTATTTGGAGGAACCGCTTTAAATTGGATGGATGAAGTTGCTTTTATTACAGCAACAAGATTCTCTCGAAAAAAAATGGTTACGGTTTCATTAGATAAAACTGATTTTCAAAAACCAATTCCAGCAGGGTCATTTGCTGATATTCATGGGATTGTCACCCATGTAGGTAATAAAAGTTTAAAAGTTCAAGTTCAAATTTTTATTGAACATATGTATACAAAAAATAGAGAATTAGCTGTTAGTGGCACATTTTCAATGGTTGCTATTAATGAAAATGGCAAAACAACTCAAGTAATTTAGTTTTATTATTTTCCAAACTTTTAGCTATTCTATTTTTTTAAAATTTAAGATTGAATCAAAACAAAAATATTAATATAATAATTTGAACTTATATTCTTGTATTTTAAAAATAAAGAAGCAAAAAATGAGTCATAATAAATATGAATTTATCTCTGAATTATATAAAAATATTCTTGAAAGTAAATATTGCTTAGAGTTAACAGATTCTAATAAAAATATAGTCTATAAAGAAACCTTTCAAAATGCTATTTATCGTGTTGCTCATGAAGTAAACAAATACGATAAACATAAATTTGATGTAATGAAACAAAAGACAATACAATTTATTTCGAATAAAGACTTTAGCCCTGCCGGTGGAATTTGGAGAGCCGCAGGAAATCCAAGCACTAAAGTTTCTTTTGTAAATTGCACTACACAGCCTCCTGTTAAAGATTCTATCGAAAACATTTTTGGAGACTCTTTAATGAATTGGAGTCGCATCGCTTCTTATGGACAGGGAAATGGGATTGATATTTCTGGTTTAAGACCAAGAGGAGCAAAAACAAATAATTGTGCTAAATATAGCACTGGTGCAGTTAGTTTTCTCATAAATTATGATGCTTCCATGCAAGTCATCGGTGCAGAAAATCGCAGAGGAGCAACGAAGCCCGATTTATGGATTTATCATCCTGACAGTGAAGAATTTATTTCATGCAAATCTGATATTACTAAACTAACTTCACAAAATATTTCTGTAAAAATTGATTCCCATTTTATGCAATGTGTAGAAAAAAATAAAAATATTGAATTAAAATGGAAACGTATAAATAATGAGGTTTTTATAGGAGAAACGTTATTTGATAACGACTCACCTGGTCCAAATCTTGAAATAACGAAACAAATAAATGCAAGAAATTTGTTTCAAAAAATTGCTTTTCAAGCTTGGAAGACGGGGGAACCAGGAATTGAATTTTGGGACTTTAGTGAATATTGGTCAAATAGCAATTATCATCCCAATAAAAAATTTCATATTGTTTCAACAAATGGTTGTTCAGAACAAAAATTAGACCCATATAATACTTGTGTTTTAGCATCCATTAATTTTTATAATATGCCTCTTTACCATGAAAATTGGAAAGATTGGCTAATTGAAAGAGTTTCATTTGGTATTCGTTTTTTAGATAATGTAATGCTTGCAGAATATGAAGAAAACAGATCACCTCATCCTATTCAAAAACAAAAATTAAAAGAAATGACTAGAATAGGTTTAGGATTCACAGGATTATATGATTGGTTCATAAAAAATAAAATAATTTATGGTTCAGAAAAAAGCATCGAATTAATAAACAAAATAATGAGTATTTTTGCAGAATCAGCTTATCGAACATCCATTGAGCTAGGAAAAGAAAGAGGAAGTTTTACTGAATTTCAAAAAGAATGGTTCACACAAAGCCCTTTTATTAAAAGGCTATGTGAATTAACGAATTTAAAATTAAATGATTTTGAATTCATGAGACATGTGTGTTGTCTCTCAGTTGCACCAACAGGAACGCTTTCTATGGTTGTTGGAACAGGGGGGAATGGTTGCGAACCCTCTTTTTCTCCCTACTATGAACGAAAAGAAAGGGCAGTAACTGGCGAATACAGAACACATGTTATTTATGATAATTGTGTATTAAATGAACTAAAAAGAAAAAAGTTAAAAGTTACAAAAAAAAATATTGATGAAATGATTCAATCCGAAGAATGGGTTTTTGCTGCATGGAATAAAAATCCAAAAAAAAATATTCATCCAATAGATAAAATAAAATTAATGTCAGAATTGTATAAATATATAGATAGTGGAATATCTGTTACTTACAACCTTTCTGAATTCGCTACAATTGAAGATATTCTTGAAATTTATTATAAATCTTGGGAATATAAACTTAAATCGGTTACAGTCTATAGAGATAAAAGTAGAGAAGGTGTTTTAAATCATATTACAGATAAAAGTAACAATAAGAATTTAAGTAAACTTGTTTCTTTTAAAAGACCTCAAGAAGTTATTTGTGACATTCATCAAACAAATGTATCTGGTCAAAAATGGATTGTCCTCATTGGATTAATTGAAGATATCCCTTATGAAGTTTTCTGTGGTCTTTCTCATAAGAATTTTAATCCTTCTATTTATCCAAAAGGAAAAATATTTAAAAATGAAAAAGGGAATTATTTTTTAATTTTAAAAAATAAAGCTAAAGAAGTTAAATTAGATATAAAAAAATCATTTAAAAATGATGGCTCAGAAAGCGCTATGACAAGGCTTGTCTCTTTAAATTTAAGGCACCGTGTAGATATTAAATTTATTGTCCAACAGCTTGTTAAAGCGGAAGGAGATATGACAACTTTTGCAAAAGCAATTAGTCGAGTTCTTAAAAAATATATTGAAGATGGAAGTAAATTAGTTGGTGAAAACTGCCCAAACTGCCAAAAAGATTCTTTAATTCATCAATCAAATTGCATAGTTTGTAATGAATGCGGTTGGAGCCGTTGTTAATACTATAAATAATTTTTTGACATTGAGGTTAAATTTTTCATTCCACTCAAAATGATATGTATCTAAACTTTCCGATTACTAAAAAAATGTTTAAAGTAACTTCTAAAGGAAAAAAATATTGATTAAATATATTTTTGCCATAATTATAATACTTTTAAATTTTTATACATATGCTGGAGAAAATAAATGCTCTAAATGTTATAAATCATGCATTAATAAGCCAAATTATAATATTTTAGATTCAGAAGAAGTTATTAAATTTTTAAAAGAAGGAAAAATATCTATTATCAAAGATCAAGATAATATTCTAAAAAATGCAGATAAAAGTTTTTTAAAAACGAATCTCTTTTATAAAGAAGGATCATATTATGTAAATCAAAATCTAACATTTATCTTAACTTGTAAATGCTGTGATGACTGTTTAAAAAAAGAATGTTAGATTTTTGAAATATATTATTTAATTTATTAAATTAGTTGGGCAAAAAACCTATTCCTTCTGAATTCGGCTGTTTATCATTCATTAACTTTCCTTCAAAACACCAATTCGGATTTTTATCCTCAAAACACGATATTATATTTTGAAACTCTGATAAGCTTATAAGATCTGCTGTATAAGAAAGATAATAGTATCCTAAATAACTAACTTTTAAATATTTATATTCATCACTTTCATTTATCTTTTGAAATTTTATTTTTAATTTTGCATTTTTTAGAAGAATATCAGCATTTGAAATCATTGGCGCATCTGGATTAATCTCATCTATTAATCTTTCATTTTCACATTTAAATCCTTTAGGCTCAAAAATAATATTGGAAGCTTTAGATTCATTGTCTTTTACTAAATAATCGTATTTATTAAACCACCAAGTCGAATAACTTAAGTAATTATTTGAATTTAAGTCAGGTTCTTTAGCTTGAAATTTAATTTTATAAGATTTACAAAAACGAACCGGTTTACCTGACATATCAAATACAGGGTCAAAATTGTAGGATGCATAAACATTTGAAATAGAAAAAAAAAGAAATTCCAACAAATATTTTTTTTGAAAATAATTTCATACTTATTTTTTTGCAATTGAACTAGAATCCATATATTTTTTCATAAGCACCAATTCTTTCATACTAATGAGTTTACCCTAGTTACATTTAAACTATTTCTGTAACTAAAAATCTTTAAGCATTTTTTGTGCCATGTGTTTTTTAATAAAAGGAAAAATAAAATAATTTTTATAAAGTGAGTTTTACAAATGATAAAATCATAAAAAACATTATTTATAAAAAATTATCATATATGACAAAAAAAATTGTTAAATATGAAGTGTTAATGACATATGCGGTGAATGAAAAAATATTTTTCTAAAACTTTATTTTTTTTTGTAAAATACAAAGGCATAAATCATAATTTTTATTCTTTTAAAAGAATAAAAATTATGATTTTAAAACTAAATTAATTTTAAGTTTTATTACTAATTAATCTTAGAATAATAATAAAACATTAGAAAGTATAAAAAATTTCCTAGATAGTTTCATATAAAATTTTATTTATAAACAAAAAAAATCCCACTTCTTTTGAAGTGGGATTTAAGATTAAAAGGCTGCGCAGAGCTACTCTCCCACACCTAAGGGTGCAGTACCATTGCCGCAGGCGGGCTTGACTTCGGAGTTCGGAATGGGAT
>NZ_JBIPMD010000230.1:0-5034 GCF_044369315.1 Silvanigrella sp. | reverse complement strand
CGCTTGTATACCTTCTTTTGGTTAACACCATTTCAACACCTCTTTCCTATAAGTTTTTTTCGGATCTGGGTGTCTACTTTCTTAGGGGAGGATCAATTCCATTTCCAATTAATAAATTGATTAATAATATTTATATTACAAAATTATTTGGAAATAGAAAAAATGATGTCTTTTTAAATTTTAAATTAGATTTAAATTTAAATAGTAAAAACGATAAAGGATATAATTACTTTAATTATAGTTCTAATATAAAAAATGTTTATAACTTTTCTTGTAACAGCAATGTTATATATGAAAATTCATACAAAGAAATGAAATTTGTAGACTCCAACTGCTCATTATTTGGAAAAAATTTATTCAATCAAATTTTCAATTTTATAGCTAAAGAAAGTAAAAAATCAACAAAATCAGTTAAAAAAGAATTTATTTCTAATATTGAAAAGACAGAAAATGAAATATTGTCTCCATACAATAAATCTGAAATCAAAAAATTTATACTAAAACCAGAAGGTTTTATTGTATACATGAACCCTAGCGAGCCTTTAAATTTTAATGGTATTAATACAAATAATTTTATTGAATATTTCGCAAGTTCAAATTTTAAATTTGTTTCAAACCCTGTTCAAGAAAGTAGTAAAAACTCTATTTCTATGAATGAATAAAAATTTTTCAAACATAAATATTTTATTTTTTATCTATAAAATCAATAATATCTTTATAATTATAAGACGAAAATTTTTCTAACCCAATATTTTTAGACTTCTCTTTTAAATTACTATATTTTTCATTATCTAAAAATAAGTTTAAAGAATTTTCAAGCTTATTCGTTAAACTATTTATATCACCAGCATTAAAAATAAGTTCGGGAAAATCGCAAAAAACTTCAGGAAGAGCGCCCACATTTGAACTTAAAACAGGAACACTACTTTGTAAAAATTCAACCCCTACACGGCAGATAACTTCACTATCTAGACTTGGAATTACCCCGAATCCTGTTATACTTAACAAATTTTCAATATTCGTTATTTTTTCTTCTATTATAAAAAGTTCTTTATTTTCATTTTTATTCTCTAGATAATATTTAGAATCTATATATTTTCCTTCTCCAAAAATATCTAAATATTTTAAATAAATATCTTTAGGATTTACATTTGCTTTATATCCAATGTAAACCATTTGGGTCTTTATGAAATTGTCCTTTAAATCTTTAAATTTTGCTTTTAAATAGGCTTCTGTTAAATAGTCATGCCCCTTAACAGGATCAAACCTTCCAATAACCGTAAAAACTAATTTTTTAGCTCCTATAGATGGGAATGAGGGATGGATTAAAAAAGAAGAGTTGTTATAGTTTGTTGGTAAAAGTGATTTCCCATAATAATGAACTATGAATTTATCGCTTTTTAAATTAAATTGAACTCTTTTTTTAACACATTCAGCTGCAAAAATAATTTTATCTGTAATTTTGTTATAAATATATTTAGATATAAAATTTGATTTGATATTTTGAGCTTGACCTCGAACACGAATTAACTTTTTGTTTCTCCAGAAAAAAGGAAAAAGAATTTTAGTTATGCAACATAATGTATGTTCACGACCTTCAAAAACCCAAATATACTTTAAATCTTGTTTATGATTAGATAAAATTTTTATTAACAAAAAAAGGCTTTTAAAAAAATTTATAAATGTTTGATTGTGAATTGGGGAATGAACGAAAGGAATATCATGTTGCTTACATTTATCCTTCATAGCTGTACTTCCAACTTCAGCACAATAAAGAATATTATGATTCATTTTTACATAAAGCGCAATTTGTAAGCTATAATCAGAAACCGCAGAAAACCATGGGTTTGAATTTAAAAATAAATGAGTGATTTTAAATTTGCTGTTCAACTTTGTTCGCCTTACGAAAAATAAGAATAGGGTTTGTTAACAACTCCTGTTTCTTATCCGCTTCTATAATTTTATTCCAGGCTAAAAACGGGTTTTCAAACCCATTCACATAGCCTTCATTTTCTAATTTTCCTTCACAGTAAACAAGCTCTAAACCTAATATTTGAGCTTGTTCTTGGAAGTAGGATAATGAAAATCCGGGATCAGAAGGATGCATAAGGGCATCAGCAACAGAAGCGGAGCCAGGCCCTAAATACCGAAATCTTTCAAAAGTAGATCTAAAAAAACCTATGAAGTTAAAAAATTGCCATACTCTTAATTGAAAATATTTAATAACAATATGAAATTTAAATCCTTTTTTCTGTAAAAAAGAATCCCATGTTCCACTATAACGATTTTGTATGCGTCGTTCTAATTTTCGTCCATGAAAACTATAAATCATTAGCCTCAAAATACCGTTTTCATTTAGTTTTTGTGAAATTGCCTGAAGGATACCAGTAGGATCGGGTTGATGATGTAACACTCCAAAACATTGAATATAATCAAATTTTCCAATTGCTTTTTCCTTTAAAATCATTTCTGCGTTTCCTAAAAGAAACTCTATTTTTTTAAATGTTTTTTGATTCCAAAAAACATTTAAAATAGTATGAAAGGCGAGCTTTTTTTTTGCTTTTTGGATTGCTTTTCTACTGAGATCCATACCGATAATTTCGTTTTCAGGATGTAATTTCCTAAAAAGAAGAGGCTCATCAGTTCCACAACCTACTAATAATATTCTTTTTGTATTGGGAAAAATCTCTTTCATTTCATTATAAACAGGCAAGAATTCTTCTTTTGAAATTTTTATATTTGAGTTTTTATACTTTGAGCTTAAGCGCCATATTTTTTCAGCAAGAATCGTCCTTCCCTTAGACAACATCATCACAAAACCACCATGAGCCGTGAGCTGGGCCTCTACCTTAGGAGAAACAAAAAATGGACGGTTAGGATAGGGGAAAAGGTCATAAAACTGCCTCATTTTCTCAATCTTTAACTGCTCCATAGCTATCCTTCCCTCTAATCGTTTCTGCGACAGGTGAAATTCTGTCATGATAACATGAAGATCGCGTAAACTAAAGAGTTTGTTACTCTCTGCTTGACACTCATATATTTGTAAAGTATTGCTTTCAGGCTTGAGATGGTGACTGTAGTCAAGCGGTTAAGACAATGGATTGTGATTCCATCATGCGGGGGTTCGAATCCCCTCAGTCACCCCATTTTAAAGAGCTTCCTAATTATTTAGGAGGCTTTTTTGTTTTAAACATATTATTTTACATAAAATAAAAAAATTAATAAATATCTTTAAATATTAAATACTTTAGCCGATAGAAACTAAGAATAAATAAGTTGCGAGGTTTATTGTATATATGGCTCAAATATTTAAAAATCAAAAAAATTTAGAACAATCTTTAAGAAGAAAAAAACTAGATAAACCAGGAAAACATGCCTTTTTTCTATTATCTCTATTCAATCAAATGTCTTTTACCCAGGAACAAGATTTCTCTGTAATTATAAATAGAGAAGAATTTTTACAAGCTGGACTTATTTCAGACTTAAAGCATTTTGAGAATTGGAAAAACAAAATGATTTCTTTAGGCATATTTATTCTAAACAATAATGAGGAAAATTTATTTAAACCTTCATCTTTTATATTAAATTATATTTATAAAGAAAAAAATCTTCCTATTGAAATGAATAATAATAAAAATAGTTCGGCTTTAGAAGAAAATTTAAAAAATGAAATTAAAAATTTACAAGAAGAAATTTTATTATTAAAAGAAGCCTTAAAAGAAACAAATAGAAGAATTGAACGAGCTGCAGAAAGCTGGAAACTAAGATCAACATTTGTACTTAAAAAAGAAAATGAAAGACAAGTATTAAATACCTTTCCAAAAAGATTTTGATATTTTTAATTTATTATAATTCATAAAATTACCATTTTAAGAACATTAATACATAAAATCAAAAATATTATTATTTTTTTGAGAAAGTTCATTAATACTCTTTAGAATAGTTCTTCGATATAAACATTTTGAACAATAATAGCTTAAGCTAAAAAAACTTTGCATCAGATTACTATTATCAATACCAATTGGTATCCAAGCCGAAAAAATTCCAGTTGACGCTTGCACATATTGAAAATCAGAGCCAAAATTTTTAATACATAATTCCTGGACATCATTAACGGTTAAAGAATTATTATTCAATTTAAAATATTGTGTTATCAATCTATAATCTGAATTTATTTTTTTAGACAAATACTGCCACTCTCCATTTATTTTTAATATATTATTATAATATAACCATTTTGTTTCTTTATCTTTATTTGCACAATAAATATCTGCAGTTTCTGCATAAACTTCAAAGGAACTAAATAAAGCGAATAAAATATAATTAACAAGTATTAAACTTTTAAAAAATTTCATATTTACATCCTTAAAATAAAATTTTAATAACTTATAAATTTAAAATTTTCAAGTGAATTTATATAATTCATTATTATATACTATTTCTATTTTTATATTTAAACAATTTTAAAACTGATTAAAATATTCTTCTAAGTTAAAATAATTAAAATAATTAATTTTTTCAATTGTAAAAGGTTTTAGGCTTCTTGAACAAAATATACACCAATTATTTAATTCAAATATTCCTTTTGCTAAAGAATTATTTGAAACTCCAATAAGATACCAATTAGAAAACATACTATCTGCAACTTGGGCAAAGACATAAGAAGGTCCAAAATTTTTAATGCATTCTTTTTGAAAACCTTCAATATCACTCCAGTCACCATTTATTTTAAAGTATCTTATGTTTAAATATCTATTAGAAGTTATATCTTTTATAAAAAATATCCATTCTCCACTTACAGAAACAATTTGATTATTTGCTCTTAACCATTCCCATTTTTTGTCATTCGTAGCGCAAAATACTTCTGTTGTTTCAGCAAAAACACTTTGAATACTAAAAGTATTCATCATAAATAAAATTAAATATATAAATTTTATTTTGGTAGGTAGAGACATGACTTTTATTTCCTTTCAAATAAAGTAATTCATTGCCATGAAACCCCTGCAGAACCGGACTTGTAGTTTTCCCACATCC
>NZ_JBIPMD010000229.1:0-5048 GCF_044369315.1 Silvanigrella sp. | reverse complement strand
TCTTTCAAAAGCAACTTGCTCTGACAATTTTAAAAGTCTATTTTCCATCTCCATTTAAATCTCCTCCTCAAAAGGAGATTTAATTCTGGATTTATGCTTTGTAAAAATCACTTATTGGGAGGACACGGCAAAAAAATATGTCATTGGATGTTATAAAGATGATGCCACATCCATATACTTACGAAGTTTAAATTTTAATGTTGAAGATACAAATAAAGATATTAATAATGAAAGAAAATTGCAGGCAGGAAGAATTGATCTATGGGCATCTGGAAAACAGCTTGGTAGTTGGCAATTTAAAAAATTTAAAATTAATAATATAGCTCCTGTTTTTACAATTAAAAATTCAGTTTTATATGCAGCATTTAACCTTGAAACAAGTGATGAAGTTATTAATAAATCAAACAAAATTAACAAAGAAATCCATGAAGACGGAACTTATTTAAAAATACAAAAAAATTATTAATTTTAGGATGCATTTTTGCTAGAAATCTTATTTACTATTTCAAGAATTCTTAAGCCTTTGTTTAAAACAGATATTTCTGGATCTTTTAAATTTTGAAATTGACAAGATATTGTTTTACCTAAATTTGTAGCTCGTTTTATTTCAGCTCTTAATTTTAATTTATCATCTTTATCAATTCCAAACATACGGACAGGCATTTCAAAAGTAACAAAACAGCCTACTTTATAGCCTCTTTTTATATTATCTACTTCTAAATTTAGACTAACTCCGCCTGCAGAGATATTATTAATAGTACCCATAATAGGCGTAGAGTCGTCATCAGAATGAATTTGGACTATTGCCTTGCTGATGAATCTTGGACTTCCTCTATTGTCTGCAGAAGAATCGGACATAAACGCTCCAAAATATGAACTTCCCCGTCACACTAATGAATCGGTCGATAAGGAATCATTTTAAAGTCAAATTTACTTTACTTAAATCAATTAAAGTCATTTTCATTTTTAACTGCTTTAGCTGCAATTTCTTCTTACAATGTCAATTTCCACGATTTAAATAATCTTTTTATCTATTTAAACTCATTAATAATATTATTTATTTTTAGAAAGGCTGCAGAAAGAAAAAACGGAATTTAAAAATTATATCAAAGAAAAAAGAGGTTTATAGATGGAACTTTCGAGTATTATAGGTCCAATACTTGGTATAATTGCCGTAGTAGGAACAGCCGCTTTAAAAGGTTTGCAAGTTGGAATGTTATGGGGCGGTTCTGCAGCCATGATCGTGGGTGTTGGGGCAATGGCAGCCGTTATGACAGCTTATCCTATGAAAGACGTTATTTTTTCTTTTAAATCATTAGGTCTGTTTTTAAATGGACCTAAAATGGACCCTGAAGGTGCGATATCCACAATTGAAAGATTAGCTCAATTAGCCAGAAAAGATGGAGTCCTTGCCTTAGAAAAAGAAATTGACAAATTAGATGATCATTTAATGAAAAAAGGGATTGAAATGGTGTCTATGAATACAGATGCCATAGTCATTGAAAACACCCTCTTTTCAGAAATTGATATGATGTATGAAGAAGAAGAAATCGCCGCCAAATTTTGGGAAGACATGGGTGCCTTTGCTCCTACAATTGGAATTCTTGGTGCCGTATTAGGCCTAATGGTGGTGATGCTTAACCTAGATAACCCTCCTGAAATTGGACCAGGGATTAAAACAGCATTTATTGCAACACTTTATGGAGTTGCTCTTGCCAATCTATTTGCACTACCAGCTGGAAAAAAAATAAAAAGAATGTGCCATCATAAGAAAGTATTTCGAGAAATGATTGCCGTTGGAATTGTTGGAATCGCTCAAGGAACGGCTCCAAAAGTACTTGTTGAACGTCTGCATGGAATGACTCACTAATGCCAAAAAAGAAAAAGTGCCCCGAATTTGAAAACCATGAACGATGGCTTGTCGCCTTTGCGGACATGATGACATTATTGTTTGCTTTGTTTGTGGTACTTTATGCTATTGCAATTGTAAATACATCTAAAGTAAAACAAGTAACTGAATCCATGCAAGTTGCCTTTGGAATAAAAGAAGAGGTCCCCAAGGAAGATGGGACAATTCCCAGAGGTCCAAACTCAATGGAAAGTATTTTTAAATATGTAAAAGGAAATACAAGTAGAGAACAGCTATTACAAAGAATTATAAGAGAAAGAGCAGCTATTATTGCAGCACAAGCAAAAGCAATTGAACAAAAATTATCAGAAAGACTGTATGGGGCTAAACAATTTCCTGATAGCGCTCAAAAACCTGCAGATAGAGTTATTTATGTAGCAAGAGATCCTGATGGAATAAGAATAACCTTATTATCTAGAGTTCTTTTTAACCCCGGTTCCTATGAACTCAAACCAGAAACAAAGACACTTTTAAAAGGTGTGGCCGACGTTCTAAAAGGAATTGGCAGATTAATTCGTGTTGAAGGACATACGGACAATATTCCATTTGAAAGAAATGGATTAACAAACTGGGAACTGAGCTGCTTAAGAGCAACTGCTGTAACTAAGTTTTTTATAGAAACTGGAAATTTTAAAAAGGGAGCCATTTATCCCGCAGGTTTTGGCGATACGAGACCAATTGCAGAGAATGACTCTCCAGAAGATAGAGCCTTAAATAGAAGAGTCGATCTTAAAATTTTATACGACAATCCCGACGACTATATTCCCCCCGATGAACAACTCAGCAATGGCGAAAAAACGGATAAAGAATAGAGTTTGAACAAATACAAAAGTAAGATATATAATTATCACTCGAGGACGGTGTATTTCAAAAAATACAATTCATCAATTATAACCCCATTCCTTGTCTTAAACGAACAAGCTGGCCTAAGCCTTTTTGGAGAATCCAATGAAAGACTATCTTATAAATCTTAATAGAACAAATTTAATTAATAAAAACAACAATTTAATAAAAAGTTCCCACTTTAAGATGGTAGTCGTTTTAGCCACTTCAAGCTTTTTATTTCAAGGTTGTTTAACTTCTTCAAGACAAGATCAACTGCAAAGCTCAATTACACAATTGCAAGGTCAAGTTTTTCAAATGCAAGAACAATTAAATAAACGGGACCAACAAATATCAAATACCACTCAAACAGCATTATCTTCTAAAAGTGATGTTGAAAGTTTGCAAACTCAATTACAATTAACTCAAGGTGTTGTTGATGAGTTAAAAACAAAAATCAAACGAATTGAAGAAAATGCGGGAAGCGGTTCTGGTACAGAATCTAATGAAATATCTCTCAATAGTTCTTCCGATAGTTTAACTCATATTCAAAGACAAATTGCCCGAATTGAACTCTCTGCAAACTCAAGAGTAGGAATAAATCGTAAAGGAAAACTTCCTGCTAAAATGCAAACTCAAGCGGAAATTAATAAAAGTTTAAAAGCTTCATTTGAACAAGGAAACATGAAACAAACAATTGATCAAAGCTCCTTAATTATAAATGCTGCAGAAGCAACAGACCCTATGATTCAGACAGCCCTTGAATATAGAGCAGAAGCAAAATTCAAAACTCAAGATTACAAAGGTGCTGCAATTGATTTTTCTAATTACGTAGACTTTTTCTCAAGTGGAACAAAATATGCCAGAGCTCTTCTGCTTGCAGGAGATAGCTATGTTTATTTAAAAAACAATACAATTGCAAAATCTTATTATCAAGAATGTGCGAAATCTTTTCCCAATATTCCTGAAGGAAAAGCCGCAGCAGGAAGACTTGCTAATCTTTCTAATTTAAATCAATCTTCCCAAGGCCAGTAAACATTATTATGCAATTAACAATTCTATCGATTGAAAGCTCTTGTGATGAAACTGCAGTTTCTATTATAAGAGCTTTAAAAGATAACCAAGGCAACATCACAAAAATCAATATTCTTGCTCATGAAGTTGAATCACAAAATGAAAGTCATGCTCCTTTTGGCGGTGTTGTTCCAGAAGTTGCTGCAAGAGATCACTTAGCAAAAATATATGATATTACAAATAATGCTTTAAGTAAGGCTGGAATAAATAACTCTGAGTTAAATGCTATTGCAGTTACCATGGGGCCTGGTTTAATTGGTGCATTAATGGTGGGAGTTCTTTTTGCTCGTGGCCTTGCTCTTTCACTGCAAATTCCTCTTATTTCTGTGAATCATGTCGATGCGCATTTAGCACCTGCTTTGCTTCTTAAAAAATTTATACCAAAAAATGATCTCAATATATGGCAGGAAACTCAACAAATTTCATTTCCTGCATTAGCGCTTACGGTAAGTGGCGGTCATTGCCATTTAAGTTTGCTTAAATCTATTCAAGAAAAAATAATTTTAGGAAAGAGTTTAGACGACGCCTGTGGAGAAGCATTTGATAAAGTAGCAAAACTTCTTGGATTAAATTATCCTGGAGGACCATTTATTGAAGTATTAGCAAAACAAGCCGAATTAAATGGAAATACAAATGAATTTTCTTTTCCAAGCAAACCCTCAAACAAAGAAAATAGATATCACTTTTCTTATAGTGGTTTAAAGACCGCTGTTATGGAAGTTATTCGTAAAGAAACTGGAATTAAAAAAGGTAAAATTACAGGTAAAGATCTTCCCATTGAAAAAAAACAATCAATTGCTTTTGCATTTCAGCAAGCAGCTCTTAAACAACTCTTTGATAGAGTTGAAAATGCTTTAAAAGACAACCCAGAAATTCAGACTATATTAATTGCTGGAGGCGTTGCACAAAATTTAAAATTTAGAGAAATTTTTTCTAATATAAATAAACAAGTCATTTTTGCTCCACCTTCACTTTGTTCAGATAATGCAACAATGATTGGATTACAAGCATTATTAAATTCAAATCAAAATGGATTTATTGATCATCCTTACGCTAAATATTTTTAATTTTTACTATTTTATATAAATCAATAATAATATAAAAATAAATTTGCACATGTGTCCTCCCAATAAGTGCATTTTACAAACACAATGAATGGAATTAAATTTTTTATAGAGAGTGGTTTTTGATTTTGTTGATAGTATCAAGATAATTCCAAGGTAACCAATCTTTTGGGTTTTGC
>NZ_JBIPMD010000073.1:0-13964 GCF_044369315.1 Silvanigrella sp. | reverse complement strand
TAAACACCAATGTAAGCAAAATTTGCAAGATCCAAATTAGAAAAGGGTCTTGGGATATTGATTTCAGCAATACTATAAAAATATTTACTGCCCGCCTTTATTCCTATATTTAATGGAATATCAGTATCATATCGAAAATACATTTTTGCAAAACCTGTATTTAACAAAAATGATAATATTCCAAATGAGTATCCCGTTTGTTCTTCCGCTACATTTATGATTCCAATTTGAAATCCTTTAATATTTTTTGCAAAATTTATAAGACCAATTTGAATTCCTTCAAAATCATCTGAATGATTAAAAATCCCTATTTGCAGTCCATAAGTATTTCTTGATTTATTATAAATACCAAATTGAGTTCCATATAAATCATTTGAAAAATTAATAGGGGCTAATTGAGCTCCATAAAAATCATCTGAATAATTTAATAAAGAAAGTTGTGCACCATAAAAATTTTTTGAATAATTAAAAATTCCTGCTTGAATACCAATGCTATTCCCTGTTGAGAAATTCAAAGGAGAAATTTGAATTCCATACATTTCATCTTCAACATATAAAGAAAATGCACTAATTCCTAAACCGTATAAATAATTTGTTTTTGCATAAAAAAGTCCAAGTACAAAATTATTTTGAGATATATCAGAATTTCTATTTGTTGAAATAATATTTAAATCGGTATAATCAGATATTATTGTAAACTTAAAAGTAGCGTAATTCACTTCTTTTAATTGTTCTTCATTTGAAAAACTTTTCATGTGAATAAAAAAAGAAAGAAAAAAATAAATATAAATTTCCTGTGAAACTTTTTCAAGAAAACTCTCCAAAAACTTATTCTACTCATTTGTATTAAAAAATTAAATAATTAAAATTTCTAAGTAAATTTATTTCAATAAACTAGAAAAGTTAAAAATACTTTTTTTGCTATTTTTCTTATTATTTTTCCAATTTGTTAATATTTCATTCTGTAGAGGTGTCCTATTTTTTTCATTTATATTTAATGCTATTTTTGTTTCTTTCATACGCACGGCATCAGCACAGGCAATTGCTAAAGCATCTGTGGCATCAAAGGGAAGAATATCTAATTTAAAGCCAAGCATTGAGCTCATAATTTTTGCTATTGATGATTTATCTGCTCTTCCATTTCCTGAAATAATTTTTTTAGCAGATGTCGCACTAATTTCACTTATTTTTAAACCACTTTGATGAGCTTCAGATAAAACTACTCCTCTTGCATGTCCCAAAAACAACGCTGTTCTAGGATTGTTTGCTAAAAAAGAAAGTTCAAGGCACATATGAGTAGGAGAATATGCTTCAACAACTCTTCTAAATTCAATGGCAAGTGTTGCCAATCGACATGCAAGCTCTTTGTTTTCATCTAATTTCCAAGCACCAGCAGCCACAGCTTTCATAGAGCCTTCAAGGGAAAGATCGATCACTCCATAACCCGCTATTCTTGTTCCAGGATCAATTCCAAGTATGCGCATTTTATCTCCAAAGGAACAAAAGAAATTTAATGCCACTTTTCGGAATTATTTTTTGCAGGTGCATTTATATCATTATTTGTTACAGGAGCTGTAGCTAAACTTGCTTTATCATCATAGGCGGAAATGAATAAATAGATACAGGCACCTAAAAAAGCAACAATAAAGCTACCAATAAAAAACACTTTTAATCTCATTTTACTTACATCAGCTTTATTCTCAGACAAGAGAGCTCTCCTTAAAAAGAGGTTGTGGACAAATGTCTCTTTCGTTCTAAGGCAACTACAATGCCAATGCAACTTAAAGCAGTTACCATATGTGTTCCTCCATAACTAATAAAAGACAGGGGAACACCAACGACAGGAAACACACCCAGTACCATACTGATATTAATTATAAAATGAAAAAGAAAAAACGCACCAACACCTACCGCAGCTAAAGAAGAAAAAGAATCTCTTGCTCTATCTGCAATTTGAAAAATTTGAATAATTAATATAGCAAATAAAAATATGAGTATAAGACATCCAATAAATCCATGTTCTTCAGCCCAAACCGAAAAAGCAAAATCCGTATGACGCTCTGGTAAAAAATTTAAACGAGCTTGAGTTCCCTGTCCAAATCCTTGTCCCCATAGCCCTCCACTACCAACTGCAATCATACTTTGAATAGAATGATAACCAGATCCTCTTGGATCTAGCATGGGATTTATAAAAGTTAACACACGTTGTTTTTGATAATCATATAAAATAAAATTCCAAGCCATTATTGATAAAGAAACAGTTATAAATAAAACAGTTAATAAACTTTTTGCTCTTACTTTAATAGTTGCTATTTGAAGTCCTGATATTAATAAAACTAAACCTGCTGTACCAAGATCGGGTTGTGCTAATATCAATAAAAATGGTAATCCTATATAAAATATTTGTCGCCATAAACTTAAAAGCGAAAACTCAGAAAACCCTTTCATAATATTAAAACTTCGTGCCACAATTAAAATAATAACAAATTTAACAAACTCACTCGGCTGTATACGAATAGGTCCTAATACAAGCCACCTTTCCGCCCCTTTTGCACTTCTCCCAAAAATATCAACAGCAAATAACATAATACAAACTAAAATATATCCAATTAAACTCAATCGTTCTAAATTTTTTAAATCGAGAAACACACCCCAAAAAATAGCCGCTATTGTTCCAATAAAAACAAAAATAATTTGATCATAAAATCGAGACGGATTATAAGATGCATTTGTTGCACTATATAAATTATAAAGACCTATTCCAATAATGGCATAACAAGTAACAATGATTCCCCATGGCATTCCTTTAAAGCGATCTTTTAATAATGAAAATATAATCATAATTTATTGCCTCAACTCTTCAGGAATATTTATTTTCTCAGGTTCAGATTCATTTTGTTCTTGGTTTATATTTATTTCATCTTCTATTTTATTCATCTCATTTTTTTTATTATCAGGAACCTCTTTTTCCTTTGTAGAATTGATTGCCGTTTTTGTTGGTTTTGCAAATTTTTCTGGAAATTTTTTACGCCAATAGCCTTCTATAATTTGCTGCGCAATTGGTGCTGCATTTGCACCACCACCACCACCTTCATATTCACTAAAAACAACAACAGCAATTTCTGGATTTTCACTTGGACTATAGGCAGCAAACCAAGCATGATCCAAGGCTTTAAATGCAACATCTTCTGGATTAATTCCTTTTGTAAATTTTAACGCCGAAGTTTGTGCTGTTCCCGTTTTTCCAGAAACCGTAAATCCAGGGACACGAGCTTTTTTTGCGGTTCCATCAGACGCCTCAACAACATCGTGCAATCCTTTTTTAATAACTGCTAAATTTGTCGGGTTCATTTTTATTTGTCTAATTTCTGTTTGTTTTTCCTCAAAAATAACTTTTCCTTGACTATCAATAATCTTTTTTAAGAAATGAGGTTTATATAACGTACCACCATTACCAACAGCGGCAAATGCATTTAATATTTGAATGGGGGTACAAAGATTAAATCCTTGACCAATAGAAGCATTTATCGTGTCACCACTTAACCATGGCAATCCTTTTGTTCTTAATTTCCATTCTGTGGAAGGAGATATTCCAGGTAATTCCATATTTAAATCCAGACCAGTCCTTTCCCCTAAACCAAATAATCTTCCCCATTTTGCAATTCTATCAATACCAACTAAGTTACCAACGTTATAAAAATAAACGTCACAACTTAAAGATAAAGCCGAAGACATATTTACGGGGCCATGCCCTGTATGTTTCCAACATTTCCAGCGCCCATTTCCTAAAACAAAATATCCTGGACAGTTGAACTTTCGATCTGGAGTCACAATTCCTTCTTCTAAAGCAGCAATGGCAACAATAATTTTAAAAGTAGAACCTGGTGGATAGGCACCGCCTGTTAATTTATCCAATAAAGGTTTAAATGGGTTTGATCTTAAGTTTTGCCAGTCTTCCATAGTTAAACCATCTTGATACATAGCTAATTTGTAATTAGGATTTGATAAGTAAACTAAAATTTCTCCATTATTTGGATCAATAGCGCATACAGCTCCATTTTTATTTCGAAATGCTTCTGTTGCTACATTTTGAAGATCAGAGTCTATTGTTAAATAAACATCGTTTCCTCTTTGAGCAGGCCTACTTAAATTTAATGAAATATCTAATGAAGAATCTGCTTGTAAACGCCCTAAAGCATCAACCAATAATGCTTCTCTACCTTCACCACCTCTTAAGTATCTTTCATACTTTCTTTCAATTCCTGTTTTACCAATAATAGAACCAACACGGTATTGATAGTTTGTTACTTGCGAATTTAAAATATCTAATTCTTTAGATGTTACTTCACCTAAATATCCAAATAAATGCGCGGATTCATTTCCTAAATAATCACGTCTTGGTGCAGAATCCACATCCACACCAGGTAAAAAGAATTTATTAGATTCCAATGTAGCAACTTCATGTAAAGATAAATTTCTTTTAATACGAACAGGTACAAATTTAGGGTTTGCTTGAGATTCTAATAGTTTTCTTTCAATTTGTGCTAATGGAATATGAAATAAGTCAGAAACAATGGATAAGGTCTTTGGCCTATTTTGAAGATATTGAGGTATAACGATAAGATCAAAAAATAATCTATTAGATAATAAAATTCTACTATAGCGGTCGTAAATTAATCCTCTTGGAGCAGGTCTGGTAATTTCACGAACTCTGTTTCTTGCCGAAGCAACGGAAAAATCTGTTCCTTTAATAATTTGTAAGTACCAGAGCCTTGCTGTAATTGCCGCTGTAATACCAAGAAAACAAGAAACAATAATGTTTCTTCTATTGGGATCTGAAACGGACTCTTGCTTTGATCTATTATCAAGCATTACCCAACTCCATAGAAAAATTAAATTATAAATCAATTACTTTCTTTTTATCATGAGAAGGGATAAACTCAAAAAAAGAATCAATAAAAATGAATAATCTAAAAAATGGTAATGACAGCAAAACAGTTACGATAAATCCTTGCCATGAAATTGATATAATTCCAAATAAAGAATTTAAATCTCTTGGAATAATTGAAAAATAAAATAAAAAATATTTTAAAATGATAATACTTAAAAAAATAAAAAACTGACCAAAAAAACTATTAAACAAGAAAACTTTTGACAAAATATTTGAAAAAACAAGAATTAATAAAAAATACATCACATAGAATCCAGAAGGAGCGGCTGAACATACTTGTAATAAAACTGCTGTAAATAATATTTTTATTAAAGCCAATGGAAGAAAATGCTGGACACTTATATAAACTATTGCAATTGAAACAACATCTATATGAAACCAAAAAGAAGGAAATTTTGCTAACAACGAAGATTGTAAATAAACTAAAAAAATCAATAAAAGTAATGATGATATGAAATGTGAAGTTTTACTTCTTAAAAAATTAGGATTAGCCACCAGATTTCTCCGCATTAGCTTCTAATAATTTTTTCATCCAATCAACTCCACCAACTTTTCGAATAACATCTACTTCTCTATTTGGATTCAATAATACAAGGGCTTCAGAAATATCAGAAAAATCTACAGCTGGTTTTACTTCAATCGTTTGAGTAACTCCATCTGAATTTACTCTAATATTTGTTACCTTACCAACTAAGATACCACTTGGAAAGGATCCTGTTAATCCACTTGTTACAATTTCATCTCCAACTAAAATACTACTTCCTCTCTCTAAATATTTAAATTGCATAGAACCCGCAGTTCCTCCTTGCAAAACACCACGCCTTCTATTTCTTGCAACAATGACATCTAAGTTGCTATTGGGATCTACCATTAATAAAACATCAGAATGATTAATGGAAACACGCATAACCACTCCAACAACACCTTCTTCTGCAACAACTCCCATACCTGGTTGCAGACCATTTTTGGAACCTTGATTTATACGAACATTTTTATATACAAAAGAAGGATCTGAACTTGTTACTTCACAGGTAACAAATTTAACCGGTGTTCTATCCGATAAATTTAATAGTTTTCTTAAACGATTATTTTCAAGAACAATGTCATCGAGTGTTCTCAATTTGACTTTTAATTCTGCATTTTCTCTGTGTAATTCGTCCGCTTCTTTTCTTGCCTCTTTTAAATCAATAAATGAATGGTATGTAGAATATACATAATGACTAGATGATAAAAATATAATTTCAATTGGTTTACTAAGTGTGTAAACAATTTTTTCAAGAATACTTAATTCTTTTTTAGTCGGATGTGTTGTCGAGAAAAAAAACATTGTAAATATCAATGTTATAATAGCGACAAGCCAAAACCCATATCTTTTAAATTGAATCATTTTTAACCCATTTAAAATTGTCTAATATAAAAGCAAGTTGCTACTTATCAGATTTATCTTAAAATGATATGACCTCTTAGCGCAAAAATAAAGATCTTTTCTTTTAAAGTTTGAAATTGTTCTCAAAAAGTGCGAGATAATGTTGACGGTTTTTTGCAGAGGAGTTAGCTGTGCGTTTAAACACTAGAATATTTTCATCCGTGAGCACCAAATCTTTTGTATTTGGTTTTGTAATAGTTATGGCATGTACTGCCTTTATTTTCACAGGTTTTGGGAGCTTGAATCCCCGCAATTTATTTGGACTTGATCCAAATACAGCTGCTCAAGTAGGATCCGATAAAATTGACATGCAGCAGTTTGCTGCTGTTATCTCTTCACAACTATCTCAAGATACCCCTCCAGAACAAAGAAAAGCGATTGTTCAACAGGTTATCCAGCGTATGATCGAAGAAAAAGTACTTGCCGAACAAGCAAAATCAATTGGTTGGATTGCAACCGATGAAGAAATGGCTGTTCTTATTAAAAGTATTCCTCAATTTCAAAATCCTCAGACAAAACAGTTTGAGTTTCAATTATTTAAAAACTATATTGCCAGTCAACAAATGTCTGAATTGAGCTTTTACTCTTATTTAAAGCAACAGCTCGAAATTCAAAAAATGAATAATTTATTATATCTACCAACTCCAGTAAGTACATCATTAGCAGAAGCTCAAAATAAAATAAATGCAACAGAATTTAACCTTCAATATGCTGTTGTTTCTTTACCAGATGCCGCATTAAAAGCTAAAATTGCGGATCAAGCAAAAAAATATGCTGATGATAAAGCAAATCAATCTAATTTAAATGAGCTTTATCAAAACTCTAAAAATCAATATCAGCAAAAAGCACAAGTGAAAGCTCTATCCATTTTAATATCTTATAAAACAGCTCAAAGAGCTCAAGGTGATGCTTTAAAAAGATCTCAAGAGGAAGCAAAAACACTTGCAGCACAAATTGAAAGTAAATTAAAATCGGGAACTGATTTTGCTAAATTAGCTTCAGAAACAAATGACGATCTCAATGCTAAAAATAACAAAGGTAACATAGGATTTATAGATGAATCGAATATTGATCCCAAATCAGCTCAAACTGTTTTAGCATTAAACGAAAAAAATCCTCTATCTTCTATTGTTGAAACTCCTTTTGGATACCGTATTTTTAAATTTACAGAAGGCAAAGCAGCTATTACTAAAACATTTGAAGATGTTAAGTTACAATTAGCAGAACAACTTGTTGGAAATCAAATAAAACAAAAGTTAGATGCCGATCTACAAAAAGAAATTAATGATGCAATCTCTGCAAAAAATCTAACGAAACTAAATACAATTCTTGCAGAAAACAAAATCTCTTGGCAATATGTAAACAAAATTTATAAAACAACGGATTCATTTATTAATGAATTAGGCATGGCAAAAAGCCTTGCTCAAAATGTATTCTCATTAAAAAATCCTGGCGATATTATTCCAAAAATATTAGATTTTGGTACTAAAAAAGCAATTATAAAATTGGTTTCAAAAAATTTACCAGTAACACCCAAAGATCAAATTGAAACGTTAAAAAAACAATTGATGGCATCTAGCAGCCAAGAGTTCGCCTCAAGTAGCCAAAAATCTATTCTTAAAAGTTATGAAAAAAATGATAAAATAAAAATCAACCCTGCCCTTTTAAATTAACAAAATCAATTTTGAGAGGCAAAAGCGCTACCGTATCATTGTGAAAGGTAAATATTTTGCAAAGTGAAGTTGACGTATATATTATTCAAAAACAAACAACTCTTGAGCGCTATACACATAGTAAGTTAAATATTGACTTCTTTGATTATTTAGAAAGAGACAAACAAACACCAGTTCCTCTTCAACAAGCTCATAATGATCATATTAAAAGCAGAGAGTTATTGATAAAAAGCCTTGAAAAACATTCTCTAAGTTATAAAGTTTTTAATTTAGATGAATTATATGAAAATAATATTTGTTACTATAATGATAAATGCGATAAATCTGGGTTGCGTCCTAAAAAAAATTTGGTCATTTCCTTAGGTGGGGATGGAACTCTTTTACATGCAAGCCATCATGTTGGTGGTGATGTTTACTTACTTGGTATAAATTCATGCCCAGAACATTCCGTTGGTCATATGTGTCCAGTCATTCCAAAATATATAGATAAGACAATTGAATGTTTTGTGAATAATAAATTTAAAGTAAAAAATGTACGACGTTTAAAATTAGAAGCATCTCGCAAACAGAGTTTACCTTTAGCTTTAAATGATATTCTTTTGTGCAACCGCCACCCTGCAGCGACAAGCCGTTACCAATTGTCCATTTGTTCCCTTATGAACAATCAAGAACTACAGTCTGAAAAACAATTATCTAGCGGCCTTTGGGTATCAACCTCAGCTGGCAGCACGGCTGCTATTTCTTCGTATGGTTTTGAAAAAACCGATATCACTTCAGCAGATATCCATGTTGCTGTTCGTGAACCGTACACACCTCGAAATGAATCTTTAAATTTGCAAAAATTTAATATAGACGGAAATGAAAAATCTCTTTTGTTTTTTTCACGCATGCGGCAAGGACTTGTCTGTGTAGATGGTCCCGACTCCTGCGCTCATTTAGGTTTTGGTGATACAGTTCACATGAGTTTACCGCAAGAATGTTCAATAAAACTTATCCTCGACTTTTTTGGCAAAGTTCCGACCTTTCCATTTGATAAGCCTGAGTGAAAAGTTTAGTTTAAAAGTGTTAAAGGAGGGCTTTAAAAAATGAAGCACCATAATTATGGAAATGAATTTTATATTACAACAAAACAAAAAGAACTCGTTGCGTGGGCTCGTAAAAACTCATTATGGCCTTATCCTTTTGGTACAGCCTGCTGCGGTATTGAATTGATGTCCGTAATGGGGCCTAAATATGACTTGGCTCGTTTTGGAGCCGAAGTTGTTCGCTTTTCCCCAAAACAAGCCGACCTTCTCATTGTTGCAGGGACCATTACAGAAAAAATGGGCCCTGTAATTAAACGCATTTATGATCAAATGCCAGAACCAAAATGGGTTTTATCTATGGGAGCTTGCGCTTCTTCCGGAGGTTTTTATCGTGCCTATCATGTGATGCAAGGCGTAGATAAAATCATTCCTGTAGATGTTTATGTTCCTGGTTGTCCCCCCACTCCCGAAGCGGTTCTTGATGGTTTTATGCAATTACAAGATAAAATCAAAAGAGAAGCTCTTGATAGTATTAAAGAAGAAAGCGAAAATAAATAAGTATGAAGGATGAAAAGCTGCGCATTCTTATTATTGAGGATGACCGCGATCTAAATAACCTTCTCAAATATACTTTAGAAGCATCAAGGGATTTTGAAGTAAAATCCCATTTTGATGGCAATGGCGCCTTTGAACTTATTTCTCAATTTAAACCAAACTTAGTTCTTCTTGATGTGATGCTTCCAAATAAATATGGAACAGAAATTTTAAAAAATGTTCGTGAAAACGCAGCTACATCGGGAATTTTTGTCATACTTCTTACAGCACGTTCTCAAGAAAAAGATAAAGTGGAAGGCTTTGAAGCCGGTGCGGATGACTACATTACAAAACCATTTTCTCCTCGAGAATTAATGCTCCGTGTAAATGCACTTCTTCGACGTTCAAATGCTCCTAAATTTTTAAATTCAAACCAAAATAATTTTAATAAAGATGATGAAAAAATCACATTTTCAAATACAGATACAATTGATAATTCACAACATAAAATAATATCTGTTGGTTCTATTAAAATATTTCCAGAAGAATTTAAAGTAACAGTAAATAATGAAACTGTTTCTTTAACCGCTACCGAATATCAATTGCTTGTTTTTTTATCGGAGAGAGTAGGAAAACTGCAAAGTCGAGAAGCATTATTGCAAAAAGTTTGGGGCTATGAAGGACAAGTAAACACCCGCACCGTTGATACTCATATAAAACGTTTACGTCAAAAACTCGGAGCTGCAGGTTCCATGATCGAAACGATTCACGGTTTTGGTTATCAACTGATTGATTCGCAGTAAAACTAATTTAAAATATTAATCATTTTCAAGTAATAATAATTTTTTAACTTCTTTAATATCATTAGAACTGCTTTCCAAATTATAATTTTGTTGTGGGTGACAATTTTCTGAATTTGGCTCAATTCCATTAAGCATATAGCAAAATATTTTTTTAGAATTAATTCTTTGAACATCAAGTTTTCCATTATTAAGAACTTTAACATAAGCAATAGCAAATTGATCCTGAGTACTTATTAAATATATTTTATCATTTTTATTATTTAATAATGATGCTTCTTCTTTTAAATACGGGTCTAATTCATTTACATTTTCTATTAAAGAAACTTTTTTTTGTGTATTTACAAAACTTCCATTTTCCAGTTTGTAAGCATACATGGAATTATAAATTTTAACCAATTTAATTCTTGCTTCAGATTGCTGTCCCTTTGCTTTAAAAACCGAAACTTTAGGAATTACAATTAAATATAAAAGAGCAATTAAAGAAATAATGGATAAAATACTCATTGAAGTATAACCAGAAATTTTTCGATAATTTAATTTTCTCTCTTTTTGGTTCATACTTTCCTACTTAATAACTTGTGCATATTTCCTTATCGCTGATTTTGCTATAATATTAATCATATTTTATATCTTTCTCAGTATATGACTATTAACTAATTGTACTTATTAAGAAATTCTGTTAATTTAAAATGAAGTATTAAATGGATGGAACAAATGTACTTAAACTCACATTTTAGAATTAGTGGTTGGTTATTGCCATGTGGCAATTGGATTGAATGTAAGCCATGGGAACACATTAAATCTGCAAAAGATATTCCATATATCATTGAAAATAAAAATAAAAATACAGAACTCCAAACCCTTTGGGATCATCCCGATGAAGAGCTTTTACGAGCGGAATTAGCAAAAATAGGAATGGTTAAGGTATGTTATTATCTAATTGATGCCGATTATTTAACACACTCCCAATTACAGAAACTACAAGATCTTTATACTATCTCACCGTTAGATGAAGAGATTGAATTTATTGGAAGAATACGAATTAAAATTCAAGTAAGATTATTCCTAAAAATTAAAGATCCTGACAGGTTAAATAAATTATTTTAATTCTAATAATTTAGCAAAATAACTTATAATTTATTCTCAATTAGCCGAACAAATATTAGGTAAAGTTTTTAGCTATTTATTTGCTTTGTTTTAATAACGAGTCAATTTATGCTAATAATAAATGTTTACTTTTTTGAGAGCGAGTTGAAAAATGGCAAATTTTGAAGTAACAGGAAATGAATATAATAAAATAAAAGAAGTATATGTAAAATATATTAAAGCTTATAAAGAGCTCAATAAAAATTCTACAAAAGGTGCTACTACTTTTGCTGAATTTTACATTTATAGAACTTATACTAGCAAGTATTCAGACCCTAGAAAATTCTTAATACATGCAAATAGATAATATTAAGGAAACAATGTGTTGTATAATAACTTATTTATTGAAGAAATAAAAAAAGAAAATTTAGAACAAAATGTTGAAAAAAGCATTTCTAGATATAATGAAGTTATTATTCCATTTTATAAATCAAAAGGTGTCTCCGAACAATTTAATGGGGTAGGAGATATTACAATTGCATGTCGAACATTCCACTCACCAAATGCTATTGCAAAAATAATTCTGTGCACAGGTTATAATGAATCCTATTTAAAATACTCAGAACTCATCATGAATCTCTGTGAAATGGGATTTTCAGTTTATTGTTACGATCACAGAGGACAAGGATTTTCGAGTCGTTTTCCTGATCAAGAAAAAAAAGGATTTGTAGATAAATTTGAAAATTACGTTGATGATCTCTGCTATTTTTTTGAACAGGTATCTAGCAGTAATCATCAATTGCCCATTTTTATTCTTGCTCATTCTATGGGTGGAGCTATTTGCTCTCTTGCCATTAGTGAAAAAAAGATCAATCCCAATGCTGTCATTTTATGCGCTCCTATGTTTGAAATTATGTTAGCACCTTATCATTTTTTTGAACTTCCTATTTATTTTTTATCTACATTATTTTGTAAATTAAAATTAGAAAAAGAATATGTATTTGGTCAAACAGATTGCATTCCATTTAGACCTTTTGAAAATAATGATGTAACTCATTGTAAATCAAGATACACAGTCTGGAGGAAACACATCTCTGAAATAGAAGATATGCAATTAGGTGGTCCTACATTTTTATGGATGAAAGAGTCGATTAAAGCTTCTCGTAAAGCTCGTAAGTTAAGTAAACAAAATAATATACCTATTTTGCTCCTTCAAGCCGAAAATGACACTGTTGTAAGAAATTCAGCTCAAGATTTTTTTCATAAAAATAGTTCAAATAGTGAAAAAATTATAATGGATTCTGCTAAACATGAAATTTTAATGGAAATAGATTTCATAAGAAATAAAGCATTAGAAAGTATAAAAAATTTTATTTTACAAAAAATTCCTAGATAGTTCTTTTTACTTTTAATAATTAAAAATATACAAGACCAAGTCTAAAGTTTATTTATCAGCATTAATAAAAGCATCTATAATATCTTGGTCAGTTCCTGGACTAAAAGCAATATATATATTTGCATCAAAGTTTTTTACTTCTAATACTTTTTCAATTGTATTTATATTTGTATTAAATTCTTTTAATTTAGCTATAAGACCTTCTTCAGCAGAAATAATTAAATCACATCTATGGTTTAAAAATTTTTGTACATTTATATTTTGATGTGTTGTCTCTTCAAAATTCGTGAAATTTTCAGATAATAAATGTTCGTGTTTATAATCGTTTCTAACAACACAGGTTGAATATTTTTTTGCATCTTCCAAATTCTTAACATGAATATCTTTTGATATTTTTAATTTATAAAAATTTAAGGATTGTTTGTATGCTAAAATAGCAAAATTAAATATTCCATTTCTTTCTTTTGTTTTTACAAATGGGAAAATCATAACATTTTTTCTTTTTTTGGCGTCTAACAAGGCTCTTGCCCATGGTAAAATCTCAATACAATTTGGATTAATATTAGTTTTTTTAAGGATTTTTAAAACTTTATTTCCAACATGACCTGAAATTTGATTCTTATCATCAACCGTAACATAAGGAGGATTATTTTCAGTATATATCTTGAGATCATCAAAATTTTGTGAATAAATTTTTTGTATTAAAATAAAATTTAAAAACAGCAAATAAATAAAATATTTCATATATCCTCTTTAAATAAAGATGAATTTATATCAATTAATCTTTTTTCTTTATAAACTCATAAAAACTGATTTACCACTTCTTAAACTGTATCTTTAGCTTTATTAATGTACAAATTCTGTTTTTTTATGCATGTCAATTTAACTATTAAAAAAATTCTCTATCAATGCAGGAAGAAATTTTTTCAAAAATAGTATTGCTATTCATTTTTATAATTAGAAGGAAAAAAAAATCCCACTTCTTTTGAAGTGGGATTTAAGATTAAAAGGCTGCGCAGAGCTACTCTCCCACACCTAAGGGTGCAGTACCATTGCCGCAGGCGGGCTTG
>NZ_JBIPMD010000228.1:0-5083 GCF_044369315.1 Silvanigrella sp. | reverse complement strand
ACAATCGTGTTAGAAAGCATTCGTCGAATGGATATCTGTCTCCAGTTATATTTGAAATAACTAGACCAATGAAAAAGGTCGGTTAATTGTGTCTATAAAATTGGGGGAAGATCACTCCTTATGCCGCTGTTACAGGAACGATTACTGCTTTTGCTATTATTTCTGCAATAAACGGAGGGAGAAGAGTATTAACCCCTTTTGCTTCTAGAGCTTATTTTATAGTTCGAAAAGATCTTTATTATGGTAAGAGTTTTCAAAGTCCAGAAGAATTATATGAGCCCTTAAATACGAGTTATGAATTAAGACAAAAATCAAAATTTTTACCTGCTATTCCATCAAATAAAAATAAATATGAAATTGAATTAAATAATCTAAATAAAATGAATAAAGTTTTAAGTGAAATATCTAATGTAGCATCTCGAAATGGATTAGTTAATTTTAATTTGTCATCACTGTTTCATTACTACATTAATTTAGTTGAAACATTTGATCATGACTTAACTCAAACAAACTATAAAAAATCCTTATTTTCTAAAGGACAACCCTATGATAAAGAATTTAAAGAATTAGAGCAAATATATTATAAAACAATGAATTATTCAAGATATATGAAAGCTTTAAAAACTCCATTACATGCCCAGTTGGGTTCGATAAGATTGAGTTTACTAAAATCAATTCAGGTATTATTTGCACCTGAATCTACATTTTCTTTATTTTGTAATAATCATATTATGAATTCTTCAAAATCAAATATAGAATTCTACAGATCAACGATAGAGAATAAAATTAAGAAAAAATATAAGTCAATTGGCGGGTTTGATAGAGCGGCTTATACGGATCTTATTTTTTCAACACTTGTCTCTGGAAAATTCAGTCCAGAAAAATCAAAAGAATTTTTACAAGGACTCGATAGCTTAGTAAACAAAAAAAATTATGGTCAAGAAATAAAAAATTGGTTTAAAGATTTATCGCATCCTACTTCATTAGGAAGAAAAGGTATCGGTATTTTAGGAAATTTAGGATGGATTTTTTATGGAACTTCTGAAACAGCTTCCAATCCTTTGAAGCAATTTAATAGTGATTCGAAATATTATTTTCAAATCGGTGGAGCCATATTATATAATTTAGTACTTGGTATTACCTATGTTGCAAATGATAGAAAACCTTCAAAAAAACTAGAATTTGTAACTGATATTATGAAATATACAATGTCTACTATTTATATGGGTGAATGTGTAATTGGTTTTATAAATTATATTGGAGTTTGGAGTGGGAAATTAGTAAACACAACTCTTTCTAATTTTGCCGCATCGCCATTTGGACTGATTGCAGATGTGGGAATTTCATATGCTTCTTATAAAATTGATCAGCATGAAAAAAAAATGTGGAATAAAATAGTCGAAGATTATATTGACTATAGAGAAACAGAAATGGAATTGAGAAATAAGCATGAATCTGAAACAAAATTATTTCATGGTATTTCTCCTCATGCACCAAGAACATATTGGAGACCCGCATTCGATTTTTTTAAAAAACAGGATAAAAATGCAGTTCATTATATGAAAAATATTTCTAAAATTTATAGTGATAAACTCAGTAATATAAGCCAATTGGCTATTGAGGTAAATAAGGATATTTTAAGATTGGTAAAAAAAGTAGAAAAATTTAATGAACAAAAAACAAACTATGTTTTTAAACCCAGTTTTAAAGAAAAATACTTTAATAAAGTGGATTATACGGAAGAAAAAATTATAGAAGATTACACGAAATTATTTACTAAAATTATTGCTTTATCTGGTGAAATTGAATCTTATGATTATTATTTAAATAATTTTGTTGATGGGTTTTTAACAGAAGTCGATTACTCTTTACAGCTTTATATGTCTTTATTGATAGATAGCATTAAAGATCCAAAACTTCATGAACTTTCAAAGTTTGGAGAAATTGAAAAAATTGCGAATGTTGTATTTGAAAGGAAATTTTATGAGGTAACAGAGTTGTGAATTAGTTATTTTCAAAAATATAAACTAATTTTAAATTCATATTTGAGAAATTTTTAGATGCTAATTCAATTTCTTGTTCCAACCACTTTTGCGGTACATTTTCAATAATTGGAATTGCTAAAGTCATTATTTGTTTAGAATTGCAGTGATCTATAAGAGATAATATGGTTTTTCTCATTGTATCTCGCTTTAATCGTTCTTGCCAATTGTTTCTTATTGTCATGGCAATGATGTGATTTGTTCCAAATAAGGTATTAATAGGATAATAATAAGATTGGTAGGGTTCAAAATGTTTTCTTAAACATGATCGAGCATATTCTCTATAGTAGTCTGGCCAAACCTTTTTAATTTTTTTAGTTAACAAATCATGACTTAATCCAATGCTGTTAATTGGATGTGCTAAAGCTTCAGGATAAAGATCAAAAATATTATCAACAATTTGAAATATCATATGATTCCTTTTTGACTTTTGATCCTTATTGATATATAATTAATAATTAAAGATAGCAAGGAAGCTGCGCTTCCAACCCAAAGTCCGTAACCAATTCTTATTTGATTTGTTGCAAGAGAAACAACCCCAAACATTTCTACAGGCAAATTTTTAGCAATCATGGTTTGGTAACCTATTTTTGTCAATTCATAAAAATAAATTGCGCAAACAGAAAGTGAAAGAAAAAGCATTGTATATAAAAAGAACTTTCGAATTTTATTCGTTTTAAATAAAATATAAGAAATGACAATTAAAAGAAATGATAATAAAAATATAAAATTCGCTGGCTTCCCACCTATGTCCATTCCTGTTTTGGAGCCAACACCATAAGACATCCAGGGAAGTAATGGGCATGTAAGCGTAATTAGTGAAAAAAGATTAATTAGATAAAATTTTAATTTGCTCGATTGATTCATTCCTGCAAGCCCCTATATGAAAATACCTAACAAGGTACCTTAGTCCCCAAAAGTATAGCTTTTTTTTTCTATTAAAAATAGTATAAAAAGTTTAAAATAGTTTTTGATTGCTTTATTATTTTCTTTTTATTTTTTATAAATTAATGTAGTATTTTATGATTTATATGAATTATTTATGATATTTATTCCCTAAATTTTTTAATTTATTCTAGTGAGTTCATTATATTATGTACTATCTTTTTTTTGTAACCGTCTTTTTACTGGCTTTCTCACCAGGGTCAAACGTTGTTCTTATGATTAATAATGGATTAAGATATCGGCTAAAAGATGCTATTTTTGCGATATTTGGTGTTTTTTCTGGGTTAATTATATTTGCTATTATTAGTTCATTCAGTGTTCAAGGTGTCTTTAAATTTTCATCAAATTTTTATACGTATTTAAAAGTTATAGGTGCTATTTATCTTATTTATTTAGGAATAAAAAATATATTAAGTAAAGATAAATATAAATTTGAAAATCAAAAATGCTTAATTAGGCCAAATAAATTTAAATTATATTATGAATCTTTGATTTGTTGTTTAACGAATCCTAAATTTTTGTTTTTATACATAGCTTTATTACCTAATTATATTGTAAATGAAAAAAATATTTTAGTACAAATTTTTACTTTATCTCTTATTCAAATTTCAGTAGTTCTTTCCTCAATGTTTACATATTTGTTGCTTGCGAATAGAGCTTCCAAGTTTTTATTGACGAAAGAAAAATATATTCGTTATATTTCAGGAAGTGTTATGATTTTATTAGCGATATCATTGTTGGTAACAATATAATACGATTGATACGTTCTATTTTTTTTTAATCAACTGGAACTTTGGCTTTTCCGTATGTTTGATTAACAACTGGATTCAATTTTAAAATAAAATTTTCAAAAATATTTTTAGCGGAACACCAATCGGAACGATCACAATGGAAAACTGAAAAATTATTATTTATTCTTTGATTTAAAACATAGGAATAATTTGTTGGTAGAATAAAATTATCTGTAGATCTTAATGAAAATAAATAATTTTCATAGTCTTTAGGCATGAGTCCTTTTTCTTCAAGAAAATAGTTCCCGTTACCATCATTTTTTAAGTAATTTTTAATAGAAAATTCATTATTTAAATATTTTATATAAAATTGATCTTCTGTATAAATATATTTGCCACAATTTTCTAAACTTTCTGGTAATATTGTAAAAATTGCATTTGCAATAGAACCTTGAGAGAAGTATTCTTTTAAGTAATATTTATTATTGAATAATGTATCTGTTGCTTTTATAATACCTGTTTTATTTTCATTTGATTGTACTCGGTTTGTTGAAAATAGAAATTTTTCGCAATATTTTATAGGGTATCCTAAAGTATTAAATATTTGTTTATATGGGTTAAAAATTATATTTTCTTCAGCAGCAATTTTAAAACTTATGAATAAAATAATAATGATATAAAAAATTTTCATAATTTATTCCTTTGTTTTGATTTTTAATAAGAATGATAGTTTAAATCTATTTTATAAAATATTTTTTATAAAGTCAATTGTTTTTTTATCTGTCATTGAATATGATTCATTTTATTTATATATAAAATATAAAATATGTATATATTTAAACAAAAAATATTTTATAAATATTTTAATAATTAATATTTTTTTAATATTTCTTCTAATGCCAAAGCTAAAGAGATTTAAATATATTTTAAATAAGTCCCTCATCTATCCCATTTGGATTCTCATAAGGCTTATCTATCTTCAGTCAAGGTATTAAACTATGAATTAAAAAAATAAATAATTTAATTGGGAATCATAAAATCATAAAATATGTGTAAATAAAATAATTGAAATTATTTTGAAAATTGTAATTATTTTCCATAAATAATTATATTTTATATTTTTAATTTTTATTTTTTTTATGAAATTTAACATTTGCTATGTCGATTTATATTTGTATTATTAAGATGATATGACTCATTTTTTAACGAGAGGTGGGTAAATATCTCTACGCATATTAAAATCTTTAGATAATAATTCTATTAATGGTTAAAGTGATTCCTTTTGGTGGACAATATGCTATGAACTTAGGCGTTCATATAGAAGGGTTGTCCAATGTTAAAGAAGAAATCAGTTAAAAGTCAATA
>NZ_JBIPMD010000002.1:0-44937 GCF_044369315.1 Silvanigrella sp. | reverse complement strand
TGTCCTCCCAATAAGTGATTTTTACAAAGCATAAATCCAGAATTAAATCTCCTCCTCAAAAGGAGATTTAATTCTGGATTTATGCTTTGTAAAAATCACTTATTGGGAGGACACATGGTGTGGGCAATCTGTGTGGAAAATTAAAAAAATTATACCTGCAAAAAAATTTATTTTTAATATTATGACTGAATATCAAGAAGAGATTGAAAAAATAAAAAAAATATAAATTGTTCTGTTGCCTAGTCATCTTCAAAGTCAGAAATTTGAGGGCCCCAGGTGGCTTGTTTCACTTCTACAAGAGGAATATCAAGAGGTTTTTGATAGGAACCATCTTTTGTCATGACAAATAATCTTTTTGGTCCATGTCTTGTTCCTTTAGCAGTTCTGTCAGATTGAAACAAAATAAATCTTCCATCTGGAGACCAAGTGGGTTTTTCGTTGTCACCTTGATTTAAGGTTAAACGTTCTATATTAGAACCATCTGCATTTATTTTAAATAAATCCCAACGATCGATATCTCTATCGTAACTTGCAAAAGCAATTGTCTTACTATCTGGAGTCCAATTTGCAGAAGCATTGTACCAGCCCGCGTATGTTATTCTCGTGCTAGACTCAGTTGCTAAGTTTTTTATAAAAATCATTGGCTTACCAAACTTTGTACTTGTATAGGCAAGTAATTTTCCATTAGGTGAGTAAGCGGGTTCTACCTCAATAGCGCTCGTATCGAGTAAGGTTTTTTTATTGCCACCAAACTTATTCATAGAAAATATATGTGTGGAGCCTTCTTTTGTACTTGAGGAAAAAGCTATGGTGTTTCCATCTGGAGTCCAAGAAGCGCCTGAGCTATTTGGCATATTATTTACAATTTTTGTTTCTTGTTTTGTGATTAAGTCGTAATTATAAATTTCAGGTCTACCTGATTTAAAAGAAGTGTAAGATATTTTATTCCCATCTTTTGTCCAAGTAGGACTTAAATTAACAGCATTATTATTTGTAATTTGTTTTATATTACCCCCATCAAAATCTGCAATATATATTTGACCATTACCATTAATTTGTTTTTTACCAACAAAGACAATTTGAGACATAAATGGACCTGTAGTACCTGTTAATGCACCAACCGTTACATCTCCAAATCTTCTTAAAGCGATATCTGCTGTTTTTAAGCTTAAATTTGTATATAATTTACCAACAATTTGATTTTGTGATTTAACATCAAACAATCTGATTTCAAAGTTAAATTTATTAGAAATACTAACAGAAGTAAATTTTCCAAGAATAACATATTCTGCTTTTAATGGTTTCCATTGAGCTGATTGAAAGGGTTGAAGAGCAATATTTGCCACTTTAGGAAAAGAATCTTGAGGTATAAACTCAAACCAATTTGTAAATCCTAAAATTGAGCTCATTCTTTTTGTTAATAAGTTTAGATCTTGAGAGCTTAAAGTAACGCTTTTGTCATTAATGACAAAACTTGGAATTGCCATTCTTATTTTTTTTACGCCAGGAGCAGCAACATCTATCGTATTATCTAATTTTCCTTCTGGAATTAAATCTTCAGTAACGGCAGAAGGTTTTTTTTCAATTGATTTAGCTTTAATATTTGTTTTTGAATTAGAATCAAAAGAACTAGAGGCACCAGTAGAAGAAAATGAAGAATTATTTTGTGCATGACTAAACAAAGAAAAATTTGTAGAACCTAAAATTGTTAGTAAAAAATATTTTTTAAACTTATTCGGAAATATCATAAAAATTCCTTATTATTGTACATTTTTAGCAGAGTATGATGCTTCAAATCTTTTTGGAGGATTGATATCTTTAGGCGGTGGTTCAGAAACAGGGAAAGTACTTTCAAGAGAATTAATAACAAGAGAATCAAACTCACTATTACCGCTTGATTTAATAATTTTTGGTTTGCCAATTAAATGGCCAAATGGATTAATTATAAATTCGACTTTTGCTTTTAAATTAGAAGGAAAATTATTTCCCTCCGATGTTCCCCAATTTAACTTTAATTGTCTACCAATGTAGGCTTTATAGCTATTATAGCTTTTGCTACTTATTTTTCCTTCTAGGACACCAGAAGGAGCTTCTGCAAAAGGACTATCAGGAAGATCGCTAGGAGAAGCAAAAGGAGAAGTTGGAATTTTATTTGGATTTGCTTTGTTACCATCTGGTTTAGCAAGATTTTTTTCACGAATACCATCTGTTTTTTTTGTGGCTTCTTTTCTAGTATCAAGCTCTTTTCGTTTTAAAAAATCATCTAATTTAATTTTTTGTTTATCTTTATCTGGTTCCGGACCAATTGGCTTATTTTCAACTTTCTCTTTATTTTCTTTTTTTTCAATAGGCAGTAGTTTTATTTTTTTTTCTTGTTCTTTATATGTAAGAGTGCTGGTTGGATTGTCAATTAAAGGAGTTTTTTCTTGAACTTTTTGAACTGTATCTGGAGTTACATTTTTTGTTAATTGAGGTAATTCACGTATTGTTTTTGTTGCTTCACTTTCTCCAATTTCTTCAGTAGTTGTCTTTTGTATTGTTTGAGCTGCTGTGTCATTTAATCCAAATGTGACTTCAACAATTTCTGCTTTATCTTGCGTGATAGATGAAATATAAGAAGTAACAATAAAAAATGAAGCAATACTTAAATGAACGATTAAAGCCACTAAAAAATGAAATGGTTTTGTATTATAATATTCACTTACTTCAGCAGGTGATAAAAAAGGAATTTTAAAGCTATTGTGCTTTATATCTATTAAAGGTTGTTTTACTTTTTTATTTAAAGGTAATTCGGAAATTTTTATGTATCTAGGACCAGTTAGAATTTTATCATCATGAATAGGATTATCAAATGAGCTTGAAAAATAAATATTATTTTTTGTAGTATAAGTCGGCTTGTTAAATTTTAACATGTTTTTTTCGTCGACTTCAGGATATCTATAAGATTTTATTTCAATAGGTATTTCGTTTTTATTCATTTCTTATCACGTTTATTTTCGCCAACCATGCCGATTCTTTCGATTCCAGCTTTCTGAGCAGCTGTCATGGCGGCCATTACTTTACCATAGGGAACACCATCATCTGCTCTAATAAAAATAGATGGATGTTCGCGATCTTTTATTGAATTTTTAATTACAGTTACAAGATTAGTATCTTTTATAAATTCTTTACCAATATAGAATTCGCCTTTTTTATTAATGGATAATATCAAAGAATCATTAGATAAGGAAAGAGATTTAGATTGAGATGTTTTTGGTAATTGAACATTGACTCCAGAAATTGCAAAAGGCGCTGTTACCATAAAAATGATTAAAAGCACAAGGCAAACATCAACAAATGGAGTCATGTTGATTTCTGCTATAAAATTTGCTTTGCGATTGCTATCATTTTCATTATCAATTTGAAAAGACATTTTAAGATATCCTTTTAATTACCTTCTTGATCTGGCTTAATTGTGTAATGACGTTCTAATATATTAATGAAATCAGAGGAAAATCCGTCTAATAAAACAAGATGTTTTTTTATTCTGTTTATTAAAACATTATAAAAAATAACAGCAGGAATAGCTACAAATAAACCTAAAGCTGTGGCAATAAGTGCTTCTGAAATACCAGGAGCAACAGAAGCTAAACTAGAAGTACCGCTAGAGCCAATGTCATGAAATGCGCGAATAATACCAACAACAGTACCAAAAAGTCCAATAAAAGGGCCGGCAGAAGAACAAACAGCAAGAATACTTAAATTGTTACCTAAGTTGGCCTCTTCTAGCATTTTTTGTCTAGATAATGTTCGTTTAACGGTATCAAATGGAATAGGGCCAGAAGCTCCTCTTTTTTCACGAGTTTGTAATACTCGAATCATTTCATTAAAGCCAGAACGAAAAACCTCGCGCGCTGGGCTGTAATCCATGTCTTTTACTTTAAGATTTAATTCAGAAAGGCTTTTTGCTTCCCAAAAATTTGTGAGAAATTTTTCCGAGAGATTTTGCATCGTTTTTAGAGAACGCATTTTGCCAACAATAACAACCCATGCCCAAATACTCATAAATAATAATAATACCATGACTGCCATGCCAACAGGGCCGCCATTTAATAGGATGGAAAACCAATCTATTTTTGTTGATTCTAATGCAGTATCCATTAAAAAAGCCTTCCAAAATTAAATTAAAATTCGCTTTGTGAAATAACTAAATCTTTTTGTACAGCTAATTGCAAGATTTTTTTTGCAATTTCTTCTTGAGATGATTTAGTGGAATCTAGTGAAATAGCATCAAGAGCTGGTTTTAATGGAGAAAAAGTTCGATTTAAATCTCTTTCGTCTCTCTCATGTATTTCACGAAGTAATTCCTTTATATCTGTTTTTTGACCACTTTGATTTAATTCTTTTAGCCTTCTTTCAGCTCTTTCTTTAACTGAGGCTGTTAAGAATATTTTAAGTGGGGCGTCAGGAAAAACAACTGTTCCCATATCTCTGCCGTCAACAACAGCACCATTGTTATTTAAAACAACTTTTCTTTGGATAGGAAGGAGCCTTTTTCTTACAAAATCTTCTTGAGCAAGAATACTGGCTAATTCCGAAACAAATGGAGCTTTTATTTCAATTGTAATATCACGTTCGCCAATAAAAACTTTTCCCGAATTGGATTCTTGCCTATATCTTTCTGTAATAAATGAAATAAATCTTTCGGTATTTTCTAAATCTGTAACTTTAATATTAGATTCATGAAATAAAAGAGCTAGGGTTCTGTAAATGGCACCTGTAGTTACGTATATCCAACCCAGATTTTGAGCTACAATTTTCGCAACCGTACTTTTTCCAGATCCTGCAGGCCCATCTATGGTAATTACCTTTAATTTTTCTTGCAAATTTAAATCAGGGTTTATCATAAATTCCTCTATTGCAGACCCAAGAAGGATTCAACATCTTCCCATGCTTCATTCCAATCAGGAATGTGGGATTTTTCAGTATGCATTGGCGAAATTGCAGGCATATTTTCAAATGAACCAATTTTAAAATATTTTTTAATTCTATCTAGTTTTAGTTCTTCTTTACTTAATTTTGACAATTGATTTACATTTTTTTCAATAACATCACCTATGGATTCAATTGCTTCTTTACTTTTCCAGTGAGCGCCACCAAGAGGTTCTTTGATAATTCCATCAATGATTTTATTTTTTAAAGCAATATCTGCAGTTAAGCCAAGAATATTAGCAGCTTTATCTGCTTGAGTGCCATCTTTCCATAAAATAGAAGCACAGCCTTCTGGGGATATTACACTATATGTCGAGTATTCCATCATAAAAGTTTTATTAGCAACACCTATAGCAAGCGCTCCACCACTTCCTCCTTCTCCAACAACAATAGAGACAATAGGAACGGATAACCTACTCATGACCATAATATTTTTAGCAATTGCTTCGCTTTGTCCACGTTCTTCCGCATCCATTCCAGGGTAAGCACCAGGAGTATCAATAAAAGTTACTATTGGTAAATTGAAACGCTCTGCTAAATTCATTATTCTTAAAGCTTTTCTGTAACCTTCTGGCCTTGGCATACCAAAATTTCTTTTCATGTTTTCTTTGGTGCCGCGTCCTTTTTGATGACCTATAATAACAACTCTTTTTTTACGAATTATCCCAATTCCTGTTACAATTGCTTGATCGTCAGCAAAATTTCGATCTCCATGCAATTCGATAAAATCTGAGCACAACTGATTAATAATATCTAAAGTGTAAGGTCTGTTTGGATGACGAGAAAGCTGAGTGATTTGATAAGGTGTTAAGTTAGAAAAAATTTCTTTTGCTAAAAGTTCAAATTTATTTTCTAGTATAGAAATTTCTTCATTAAGGCCTTTAGTATCTTCAGTTTTTGATAGTGAAATAGAGGATTGTTGAGCAGCAATTCGAAGTTCAGATATTCTATTATAAAGTTCAAGAAGGGGTTTTTCAAGCTGTAGAATGTCCATTTTGTTTTAATCCTCTTAAAGTGCTGGTATGTCACAATGAGTACAGCTCAAAACTAACTTCGAGCATTGTTAAAGTTGGTAGCAAAATTGAGCGTAATGGTCAAAAAAACCGAGGAAGTTTGAAATGAGTCAACAAGACCCATCAAAGCAAAATGATGAATTAAAATATAATATGCAAGACATGGTTGCTGATACAACGGGAATAAGTTGGGTTGATGGACTAAATGGACGCTTATTTTATAGAGGAATTAATATTGCAGAACTTGCTGCTCATGCCTCATTTGAGGAAACGGCGTGGTTACTTTTAACTGGAAAACTTCCTTCTAAAAGTAGGCTCGAAGGATTTCAATGGGGATTAAGTAATATGTCCCATTCACAAGAAAAAGTAATACGAATTATTGAAGAGTTTCCTCAGCATTCTAACCCATTACTCGTTTTGCAAACAGGATTATCTTCTTTGGCGTGTATAGATAGAGAAGATGAATATTTAGAAGAAGAAAATCATATTGAAAAAGTTATGCGTGTTATTGCACAAACTCCTGTAATATTATCTGCAGCATATCGCCATTATTTAGGTGTTCCATTACTAGAACCAAGATCGGATTTAACTTTTGTTGAAAACTTTATTTATATGCTTTTTGGAAAAATACCTTCAAAAAATCAAAGTAGATGTATGGAAATTGCATTAATAATTCAGATGGATCATGGTTTTACACCATCAACATTTACAGCCCGAGCAGTTGCATCAACATTCTCAAATTTTTATTCAGCGACAAGTGCTGCTGTGGGAGCCTTAAGTGGCGCTTTGCATGGCGGTGCAAGTGAATTAACTATTGATATGTTAAAAAAAGCAAAATTAAGTGGAAATCCTGTAAAATATACAAGAGAAATATTAAATTCTGGTGGCAAAATTATGGGAATGGGACATCGTGTTTATAAAACATTAGATCCTAGAGCTGTTATTTTTAAAGATTTATTAACTCAATTAACCCAAAAAGATGAGAAAGATAGTGATTTAAAAATTTTATCTGAAATAGAAGAAGAAGCTAGAAAATATTTTAAAGAAAAAATGTTACCCGTTCATGTAAATGTAGATTTTTGGAGTGGCGCTGTTTATAAAAAATTAGGTATTCACCCAGTGCTTTATTCAGCAATATTTGCAGCTGCGAGAATGGTGGGTTGGTGTGCCCATATTTTAGAGCTCAGACAAAATAATAAAGTGTATAGTCCTAATTCAAAATATATTGGTGATATAAATATTCCTTATATTCCCATTGAACAGAGATAAAATATAGACAGGAGTTTTTTTAGTGTTTTTTATATATGAAATTTTTCAAAAAATTGCTTATTTTTTATTAATAATATTATCTAAAATTATTGTAAATAAAAAATTTATACGATTTTGTGAATTAAGAAATTCATCCTTTTTTTTGAGTGAAATAAAAAACACAAAAGAAAAAATTAATAATCTATCTCAAAATAGTGGAAATTATCCTATTATTTATTGGTTTCACGTTGCTAGTGCAGGAGAAATGGAACAAGCTATTCCTGTTGCAAGGAAGTTAAATGAAAAATTAGGAGCTCAATTTTTTGTTACATATTATTCTCCAAGTGCAGAACCATTTTTAAAGAATTTTCCTGCAAAAATAGGCTGTGTCGGTCTGCCTATAGATATAAGAAAATTATATCATATTCTTTTTAGTGAAATAAAAATTGAGAAAATGTTCTTTGTTAGATATGATATTTGGCCTGGATTATTTGAAACATGCTTACAAAAAAATATTGAATTAAACTTAATTTCAGCATCATCTGAGAAAACAAAAAAAGGATTATTAGGCTTTTTAAGCAAAATATGGAATAAAAAATATTATATGAATTTTAAAAATATTTTTGCTGTTTCTAATGAAGATGTTTCTTATTTTTCTGAATTTATGAACGGTTCAAAAATATATTTATCTGGCGATGCAAAATGGGCTAGAGCAAATGAAAGAGCACAAAATGGTTCTGAAAAAAAAGTGGAAAGAGATTTTTCTCTTTTTTATTCATACTGCATCGCTCAAAAAAAATCTTTACACAAAAAATGCGTAGTATTTGGTTCGCCTCATAATGACGAGCATAAAATAGCAATTCAGTGTGCATCTTTAAAAGAAAAAATATTAATTATTTACGTACCACATGATGTTAATCCAAAAGTTTGTCAAAATATATTAGAAGATTTTTATAAATTAGGAACAAAAGCTGTTTTGTTTTCCGATCTAATAAATAATATTAAATATGAGTTTTCTGAAAATATAAACGAAAATATAGATAAAATATTATATCAAAAACATGATGATCATCATAATGAATTAAGGTTGCCAAATAATATTTATAATTATAAAAATGAAATAAAATTTTCACCTAATTTAATGTCTTTAAGTGAAATAATTATAGTAGATAAAATTGGTTATTTAGCAGAAATATATGAGCTAGCAGATGCTGCCGTTATTGGTGGTGGATTTGATGGCCAAATTCATAATGTTCTAGAGCCCGCAGCCCATGGCGTTCCTGTTTTAATCGGAAAAATGTTTTTGCGAGCTAGAGAGGCAGCACAGTTGATAAACTCGGGAGGAGCAATTTCTTTTCAAAATTCAAATGAGTTGTTCCAATTTCTTGCCCAGTGGGTTAGTTTGGTAGAGAAGGGGGCTGACTCAACCCATCCAGCGATTCAATTAGGCCAAGCAAGGTCAAAAGCGATAGAGCTGTTTAAAAGTATTCCTGATACAAGTGAAATTATCTTGCAAGCCTTTTTAGAAGGTAAAAATAGTAAAGACTAGGTAACTCCATTTGTGTTTGGATTTTTGAACCTTTTTAAAAAAAGAATATGAGTCATGGTCGCTAAGCAATTAGTTATAAACAGCACTTCTTATGAGACGCGTGTTGCTCTTATAGAAGGTGGTCAGGTTTCAGAGTATTACATTGAAAGAAGTCGAGATAGAGGAATCGTTGGTGGTATTTATAAAGGCAAAGTAATTCGTGTTCTTCCTGGAATGCAAAGTTGTTTTGTTGATATAGGTCTGGAACGAGCTGCTTTTCTATATGGGGGAGATATAAAACCTGAAGGTTCTTACGAACTACCCGAAGGTTTTGATGAAGAGGGTAAGCCCATTCATAATCATGTTGATGATGATGAAAATAGTGAAGGAAACCCGAATAAAAATTTTCAAAAAAATTATAAAATATCCGACCTCGTAAAAGAAGGTCAAGAAGTCCTTGTGCAAGTTGCTAAAGATGCAATTAGTACAAAAGGCGCTCGGGTTACGACTTATTTAAGTTTACCTGGAAGATACGTTGTATTAATGCCAAGTATTAATCATATTGGTGTTAGTAGAAGAATTCAAAGTGAAGACGAAAGAACAAGATTACGCACTATTGTTCAAAAAATAAAGCCAGATGGTGCTGGTATTATCGTAAGAACTGCTAGTGAAAATGTTCCAGATGAAAAAATAATTGCGGATATCGATTTTTTAGTTAAACTTTGGGAATCTTTAAGAACAAAAAGTTTAAAATCGAAATCACCTTGTTTAGTTCATGAAGATTTAGATCTTGTTTTCCGTGCTACCAGAGATCTTATTTCACGTGATTTAGATCGAATTGTGATAGACGACAAAAAACGTTACGAAGATCTTGTGCGTTTTTTAAATCGTTTTAGTGTTAAGTTAGGTGCTCAAGTTCAGCTTTATCAAGGTGATACTCAAATATTTGATGCTTTTGGAATTGAGCAAGAGGTTTCTCGTGCTTTAGGTTCTAAAGTGTGGCTTAAATCGGGTGGTTATTTAATTATTGAACAAACAGAAGCCTTAACTGCAATTGATGTTAATACAGGAAGGTTTGTTGGTAATAAATCCCTTGGAGACACTATTGTTAAAACGAATCTTGAAGCTGTAAAAGAAATTGTACAACAGCTTCGTTTACGTAACATAGGTGGTATTATTATTCTCGATTTTATTGACATGGATCGAAATGATGATCGTGATAAAGTTTTTCAAGCTCTTGTTGAAGAACTTAAAAAAGATAAAGCTAAAACAACCGTATTAAGAATTTCTGAAATGGGTCTAGTCCAAATGACTAGAAAACGTACTGAAGAAAGTTTAATGCAAAAAATGACTGTTGATTGTCCTTATTGCGATGGAAATGGTCATGTAAAAAGTCCTTCTACAGTTTCGTATGAAGTAATCAGAGAGTTATTAAGAGAATTTTCTCGATCAAATAATGAAGGATTTGTTGTTAAAGCTCATCCACATGTTGCAGATAGATTATTGGAAGAAGATAAAATTTTTATTGATGAGCTTAAAGCTAGACATGGAAAAAAAGTAGTCGTGAAATCTTTTGTGGATTATCATTTAGAGCACTTTGAAATTGCACCCATTCGATTTGAATAAATAAACAGAAAAAAATAAAATATTATTTTTTAGAACCACCTGCACACGTAGGTGAGTTTTCTGTTTTTCCATTCTTTTTTTCCCATTCATTTATCGTTAAAGTACGAAGGGAACAAGCACGAATTTTTGAAATTTCTTCGGAAAAATTTTATAAATAACTAAAAGTCTGATTAAATTTTAGCTTAAAACATATTGAAAAAAATTTAAAATTAAGATAAAAATAAATTTGATATTTATCTTTAAACTAGTTACCAAATAAAAGTAACAATATTATTTTTGCTGATTTCCTTATCACTTTTATATTCATTTTATTTGTGATTTACTAAGGTGGAGAAATGATTTTCAATTGCTATCCTGATACACTTCTAAAAGGTCAAATAATACTCCCTCTTCAAAGAATTCAGCTATTTAGTCCGAAAGAATGGGAAGATTTTATCACAGAGTGGGTTTATTGTATTAAAAAAATTAATGGATATGAGGAAATTGAAAGTGTTGGTGGTTCTGGTGATATGGGCATTGATGTAAAAGGTATAACAAAGGATCCTTCAATATGGGATAATTATCAATGTAAGCATTATAAAGATCCTTTAAAGCCATCTGATGTTTGGGTTGAATTTGGAAAAATTGTTTTTTATTCTTTTCAAAAGAAATATAAATTTCCTAGAAATTATTTTTTTGTATCACCAAAAGGAGTTGGTACAAAATTATCAAGCTTATTAAAAGATTCAATTAAACTAAAAGAAGAATTAAAATCTAATTGGAATCAATATTGTAAAAATCAAATAACAGATACTCATAAAATTGAAATGACAAATGATTTAGAAGAATATTTAAATTCGTTGGATTTTTCAATTTTCAAGTATATACCTCCACTTGAAATAATAGAACAACATAAAAAATCAACAAATCACATTAATCGTTTTGGAGGTGGGCTTCCTGATAGACCCAGAGTAGAAGAACCACCAAAAAACATACAAGAAAAAGAATTAAATTATACTAAAAAGTTAATTAAGGCATATGAAGATCATTTGAAAAGAAGTTTTAATTGCATTAATGAAATTCCTGATGATAATATTAAAGGACATTTTTTTGACTCAAGAAAAGAATTTTTTAGTGCAGAGGCTCTCAGAGCTTTTTCAAGAGACTCTCTTCCTTCAGGGGCTTTTGAAGAACTTCAAGAACAATTTTTAGATGGTATAAAAGATGAAGTTCGTAAAAAATATAATGATGGTTATGAAAAGGTTTTAGAAGTTATAAAAGCAGCAAGAAGATTAATTATTACAAATAATGGATTAATCAATCGAATGAATGTGAAAGATAGAGGTGGTATCTGCCATCAACTAGCGAATGAGAAGGAAGAAATTGTATGGGTGAGCCGCTGAAGAATAAGCATATTTCTCCTTTTAATAGTCATTTGGAAATTGGGTTAAGAGTATTGTCAATATTGACAGAAGCTTTTCCTAATAAATATTCAATTAGACAGCTAGCTGTTCTAGATTATTTACTTGTACATTCTGATGATACACTAGGTGGGCCAAATGGTTTACATCCTAAAATACCTCAAAGAAGTGGCGAATATTTTATTCGTAAAAATGAGCTTGATGGTGTTTTAAAACTATTAAAAAGCAAATATTTAATAAATGAATATTATTATAAAGATATTGGTATATTATTTTCAGCAACTGAGTCTTCAATTGTTTTTCTTGATTGTCTTAAGTCAAATTATTCTAAAGAATTAAGAAGTTATATAAATAATTGGCTTATAAAAAATTTTGGTAAAATGAATGAAAATCAATTAAATAATATAATGTTAGAGAATATAAAAAACAGAATGGAATAAATAATCAAGACTCTTTGGGATTGAGGAAATTTTAAATGTATAAATTTGGTTTTCAATTAGTTGAACTAAGATTGATTGGTTCAAATATTAAAGATTCTTATGTTGAATTTAAACCAGGTTTAAATGTAATAACAGGGCCATCTGAAACTGGAAAATCTTTTATTTTGGATTGTATTGACTACGTATTAGGCAAAGCAAAAACTCCAAAAAAAATTGCAGAAATTAAAGGGTATGATGAGGTTATTTTAAAAATCAGAGTAAATGTTGATCGTAAAAATTTAATTTTTAAGCGAGATTTAAAGAATAATAAATCTAATATTGAATTAAATAATAATGGAGTTACTACGAGTTTAAAATACAAATTGGATAAAAATAATAATAATATTTCAACATATCTTTTGGATTTGATTGGTTTAAGTAATAAAAAATTGAAAAAAAATAATTCAAATAAAGTAGAAAATTTATCATATAGGGATATTAATTGTTTAGTTTTAATAGATGAAAAAAGAATAATACAAGAAAAGTCTCCATTTTATTCGGATGATATAATAAATAATACTAAATACTCTTCTTTAATAAAACTTCTTCTTTCTGGTTGTGATGACTCAAATATTGTAGAAGTTGATAAAAAAAGAAAAGAAAAAATAATTGCTAAAAATGAGCTTATTTTAAATCTTATTAAAAGTTTTGAGAGTGAAATTCCTAAATTATGTAATAAAAAGAATATAGAAATGTTAGATGAAGAAATCAAAGCATTAGACTTGAAATTCGATGAAACTGAAAGTAGAATAAGTGCTTTTAAAGCTGAGTTTATACTTAAAGAAAATATATTTAAAGCTTTAAGAGAAGATATTTTAAAAAACGAAAACAGAAAATCTAATATTGAAGATTTTTCCTTAAGGCTTGATTTATTAGAGCAACATTATAAAAGCGATCTTGAAAGAGTTGAGGCGGTAGCAGAAGTTTCTGAAGTTTTTTTTAAAATAGATAATAGATTTTGTCCGAAATGTGGATTAAATTTAGATGAAAAATTAGATGAAAATTATAATTTTCATGAAATTATTGAAGCTTGTAATACTGAAAAAATTAAAATAAGTAATTTAAATTATAATTTAATGTTAACAAAAAAAAAGCATATTTGAAGAAAAATCTAATCTTGACATTGAAATTGAAAAAAATAAATTAGAATATAAAAATATTGAAGAAGAAATAGAAAATTTGTTAAAACCAATTATGATTAAGTCAATAGAAGAGCTAATTATAATTAAGGAATCTATTTTTAAATTGAAAGAGATTAATTATAAAAAAGAAAAAATTATAGAATTAGAAAAAATGATTTGCCCTACAAATTTTAATAAAATTGAAAAAAGTGAAATTAAAATAGATGAAGATATATATTTTGATGAGCTTTCTGATTTATTAATTAAAAACTTGAATTTGCTAAATATAGATAAGTCAAATAAAGTAATCTTTAATAAAAAAAATTTTGATTTCGTTATAAATGGCAAAGATCGTAATGTTTTTGGTAAAGGAGTTCGGGCTATATTATTTTCGATAATTATAGTTTCATTATTTGAATATTGTAAGAAAAAAAAACACTCCTCATCCTGGATTTATTGTGCTTGATTCGCCTTTGGTCGCTTATGAAGAACCTGAAAAAAACAATAATGATTTATTTAATTTTGATCAGAATTTTAAAGATTATTTTTATTCTATTTTATCAAAAGAATTTAGTGATGATCAACTCATTATAATTGAAAATACGACTCCACCTTCAGATATTAAAGCTAATATTATAAAATTTTCTAAGAATAGTTCTGGAAGATATGGATTTATAGAAAATCTAAATTAAATAAAATATTATTTTTTAGAACCACCTGCACATGTAGGTGAGTTTTCTGTTTTTCCATTCTTTTTTTCCCATTCATTTATCGTTAAAGTATGAAGGGAACAAGCACGAATTTTTGAAATTTCTTCGGAAAGAATTTCGTTTATAAAACGATGTCTCGTTAATAGACTTTTATTTTCAAATTGATTGGAAACAATTTCAATTCGAAAATGAGATTCTGAGCCTTTTGGAACACTGTGCAAATGACTTTCATTTTCGACTTTTAAAAAATGAGGATTTAAATTTTCTTTTAATTTTAATTCGATTGAAGACTGAATGCTCATAGGCACACCTAGGTAGTTCTTTAGACTTTAAGATGGTGCGGACGGAGAGACTCGAACTCTCACACCAAAGGCACTGGCTTCTAAGACCAGCGTGTCTACCAATTTCACCACATCCGCTCGATGTCCTTCTGTATATGAGATTTTTAGATAGTTCAACCCTAATCGGTAATTAAATTAAAAAAAAATGACTTTATATGCTAAAGAACTGAAATGAGCGCTGTTTTCTAGTAAAAGCTTTAGGGCTGGTGGTTAAGTTTAAAATTGCTATTACTTCCGTCGTTTTATTTGGAGAAACAGTAATAATCAATGAACTTAGTCTTTCAAGCACCATAAAAAGCCCTAAACCCGCGCCTGCTGCTTCTTGTTGAAGGCGGATCATCGCTTTTCTATCACTGGCAAATAAAAACTTTAAGTACTTATAAACAGTATGTTTGCTAAAAGACCCAAAAGAGTCTCTTACCCCAACGGCTAAATAGGTCCCATCAAAACTCCATTCAATTTGGACAGTTTCTTGAGGCAGTAAAGCGATTGGAACTCTTCTATCGACATCTTGTAATTTAGGATTGGCATCCCATATAGCGTTCATAAGGAGCTCTTCTTGGACTTCAACGCCAAATTGAGCATATGCATCTGTTGGTCTGCCTAAAACTTGAGATAATCCTTTAATAAATTCAAATAAAGCATCTCTAAACCATTGTCTTTGATCGGAATGAGATAAGACATATCTGTGAACATAAGCTCCATATGAAACACATTTATCAACACCAAAGTATTTTTTTTCACGTATTTTTCTTATTGTGCTCATTAATTGTAAATGTGGTACATGCTCTTGATTACAAGATAATACATGCCCAAATAGCATTAAGCCTTCGCTGTCTACTATTTTATCTTTAGTTTCTTCATCTACTAGAAGCAAATTTTCAATTCGAATAGATGGAATTAATTCATGTTCCTTTAATTTTTTTTCATCTACTTTGTCAGTAATATACATGGTTTGTTTGCAACCACTTTGTGCCAGCTTTTTTATTTCTATGATTGTTTTGTCCATTGATGCTATAATAGTAGATATTGCACAACTTTTAAATAAAGCGACTAATTCATTTCTATAATGTTCGCTTTGTACATCAATAATTGCATCCAGATTTATGTTGTCACTATCTATCATAGAAATCCTTAATTTATTTTAAATTTTCTATAAAATAAAAATATGATTCAAAATCGACATCGGATTCAATACTACAACCTTCTTTATCACATTTAGGAAGCTCATATTCTAATTTTTTTCCCATTGTAAATTCTTTTCCAGAATTCATTAAAAATACTTTTTGTTCGCCACAGTTTTCACAATAAGCAGGTATTTGAAAGCTTTCTACCTTGGCATTATTAGATAAAAACTCTTTAACCATATTAAATTGCATAACGACGGATTGAGGACAATTATAATAAATAGGAGTTATTTTTAGTTTTGTAATCCATAAAATCCATTCACGAACACCGCAGCTGTTGATAGTTCTTATGTTACCTAAATCGAATTTTACCACTCCGGAAGGAAGACCAAAGTCCCCTAAATTACAAGTTTCGGTGATGTCTCCAGAGACAAGGTATATGCCATCCTTTAACTGAACATCCACGTAAACCTCCCGAAACAAAATGCATTAAAATCTTTAATTTAAAAGATCGACAGTGAGCTTCGTAATATATCTTCTGTCGATAACATAACCATTGTTAATTGGAACGCTTTCGCCATAAGTTGCGATCTCTAAATTAGCAAAAAGAATATATATTGACATTCCAGCGCTAAAAGTCTGCATTCCATAACCTAGTCTTGCAGAGAATGGGGCGTTAGCTCCAGTTTTTTCACCAAAGCTGAATTCACATCCTGCACGTAACTTATTTCGGTCATCAACTCTGGGATCATTAATTCTTTCTTCTTCGATAGAGAAAATGGTGCCAACGTTTTTGCTAATTTCAGGGCTTATACTTAACCCTCCTTTAATATTCATTTTTTCAACTTCGTTATTTGATGTTGAACTTGCAGCTTTATAAGTAGTATCTCCAACATCAAGAAATGAAAAAGCTATTTTTGTATTTATACTATCTTGAATTGGTAAAATGATGCCAGTATCAAAAGCAAAACCATAAGTAAAATTCACATTTTTATCAGATGCTTTGTTGGAAGCGTCTATAGCTCCATATTGATTGGCTTCAATTGTATTCATTTTTGTTGATCTTTGCATAAATCTTGAGCCTAATCCTAATATAATACGCCTAGAAAAGGGATAACTAAATCCAATTACAGGCCCATATTGATCTCGACTAATTAAAGTGAATGTTCTATCGTAAGTTAATGGAGTTATACTAGTTGAATAAGCACTTGTTTGGGTTGAATTTAATATTGTAGTATATCCATTAACATAAGAATCTACTAAAACTCCTAATTGTAAACGTCCTATAACTACATTTGGAAATAAGCTTAATCTTGTAAATACAATATTACTACTATCTCGGTTTGTAACGGCTTTATTTATTATACTAGAAGGATATTCATATGAATTAAAATAATTTACTAATAAATCTGATGTAAAAGAATTGCTTGAAAATGAAATATTTGGAAAAGAAGCACTTTTTAAAATGGATTTCGATTTTAAATTATTCGAACCAATTCCAGCAGGATTATGGAAAATGGCATTTTCATCATCTGCAACAGCAACAAAAGCGTCCCCCATGCCTAATGGTCTAGCACCTAAATAGATTGGGAGAGGTGGAATTAAAATGGAGCTATCACTATAAACTCTATAATTAATTAATATTATAAATAAAATAAATATTAACTTCATTATTGATAAAAATTTTAGCAACTTTATCTCCACATTTACAAAATAATTTGTTATATGTTCTCGGTGTTTTTTTCTATGTTTTTAGAGTACTTAGTAAAACTGAGGGATTTGTGGTTCCTAATATCGATTTTTTGGCTTCTATCCCTGAAGGCCAAGCAATTCAGTATGTTTCAAAAAAAAGAGATATTCCTTGTCATGTGCTTTTTTTAGCAGCGGCAGGTAAAGCCTCATCAAATAAACTCCCCGCAGATGAGCGTTTGCTTATGTTAAATTTTGCAAAAGCAGCTTGTGACACTCAAAATCCTGATATTTTGTGGCAAATTGCCCATGTTGAATCAATGTTTAAAATAAGAATAGTAAATATTGAAGGAAAACAGGTTCTTACTGGAAATGATGCTAAAAAGTTTTTATTAAAAGGGTTACCTAAAAATAAAAACGTTGATATTGGTCCGTTGCAAATTAATTGGAAAGCAAATGGCTCAAAATGGGAATATGAGCCCATAAATTATTTAAACGGTGAATTTTCTGTTGATTTTTTATCTAATAAAATTTTAAAAACATATGTTAAAACATGTGGTGATAAATGGATAAACTGTTACCATTCCTATAATAAAGATAGAGGTTTGGGATACAGAAATAAAATAGAATTATCAGGAAGAAAATTAAGAAACATTCTTGTTACTTATTTATAATCATTTTATAAAATATTTAATATTTCTTCTTTAGATAAAGTAAACTTTTCACCTTTAATTTGGTTTAATTGTTCTTGTGAAGCATTATCCAAAATTTGTGAAGCGGTTTGAATTTTATCAATTAAGGATTTTTTAATATATTCATCTACTGTCTCTAAGCTAACTAAATGGATTACTAAACATTTTTCTGAATTTTGGCCAATACGGTGGAAACGAGCTTGTGACTGAACGTAACTTCCTCCATCAAAATTTAAATCCATATAAATCATTGTATCAGCTTTCATTTTACCATCTCTAGGTAACAAAGTTAAACCTTCTTTAGCAGATTGAGGTGTGGCAATAAATAAACGGCATTCAGGATTATTTTGAAATTGTTCTACGCTATTCGCTCTATCTTGAGTATTCATTTCACCTGTGTGTGCAACTGCTCCGTAACTTTCAGCATATGTCTCTGCTAAATAATTTACGTTTCCAACAAAGTGGCTCCATAAAATTACCTTTTTTGTATCATCTGAAAATATATCCGTTAAAATATCTTCAAGTTCTGTTAATTTAGCATTAGGACCATTATAATTAGGATCAATAAGCATTGGATTTGAACAAATTTGAGATAAACGAAGCAATCTAACTACAATATTATTTGCTTGCATGGAATATTCTTCAGGACTCATATTTTCTATTTCACTTCTTACAGAGTCTCTCATTTTAGCATAAATTGTTTTTTGTTCTGCTTTAAGCTCAATACTATAATCTTTATAAATTATTGGAGGCAAGTCTAAAACTTCATTTTTCAAACGGCGTAAACTTGTTGCTTGAATTCTTTTTCTAAGTTCTTCACCATTTCGAACGCCAATAAATTTTTCTATTTTTACTTTTCTTCTACCTTGGTTAATTTCAAGAATATCTATATAACAAAAGGTATTTTTAAATGCAGGGAAACTCGTTCCAAACGTATTTCCATTATCCATAACAAAATATTGAGCAAAAAGGTCAATTGGTCTATTTGCAATCGGAGTACCCGTTGCAATAACACAACGCTTAGCTCCGTTTCGAATAAATTTTGCACTAATTGTTGTTTGAGCCATTAGGTTTTTAATTCTTTGGCTTTCATCAAAAACAATCATTCCATCCCCATTTTGAATCCATTGAGCTAAAGCTTCTTTTTCTAGTCGAATTCCTTCATAGTGAATTATAAATATTGGGGAATCACTTTGCATTAATTTTGCTCTTTGCGCTGGTGAACCTTCAATTACTGTAAAGGGAGTTGAAGTGGCTAAAGATAATTCTTCTTGCCACGTTCTAACAAGAGATTTTGGAGCAACTATTAAACAACGATTGATAGATTTATTTTGTAAAAGCATTGCAACAGAGGAAGCAATTTGAAAACTTTTACCACAACCCATTTCATCTAATAATGCACATGCAGAGTTTTGCAATAAAAATTCAATACCTGTAATTTGGTGTGAATAAGGTTTTCTTTTAAATGGAAATAAAGCTAATTGTTCTCTCGTTTTGTTTAATATTTTGAGTTGATCTACGGATATTTTTTGTTCTTTTGAGGTAGATCCAATCATAGCTTCACTACCAATACTTGCTTGAACTTCTGTGTTTAAATCAAATTCTTCAAACCAACTCTCACGTAGAATTAATTTACCCAATTTGTTTGGAGCAATATTTGCATAATATTTTCCTTTTACAAATTCTGTTATTTCTTTATATGCTTCATCCGTTATTCTAAAACCTTTTCCAATAATATCAAAAAGGTCATCAAATGCACCGATAAATACTTTCCATGCCCTATTATCAGGATCCCATTGTCTTTCATTTCGATCAAGACCTTTAATTCTATCAATTGTATTTTGATTATAGTTAAATGTAACTTTAAAATTACCTTCTTCTATATCAATTATTGTATTTGTATTTAAGTACCGGCCTTCTTCATAAATTTTAGAAATATTTTTTAATATTCGATCTAAATGTTTTGATTGAAGAGGAGGAGCAAGGTGAATTTTAATTTTTTTTAAGTTTAAAGTACCAATTATTTCTTGTTTTTCAAATTTAGGTTGTTCAACTATTATTGGTTTAATATCATTTTTTTTATCATCGATGATTCCAAATGTGAGTCGAATCGGCCCTTTTGGGGGTTTTGGACGATATGTATTCTTGTTATTCCCTTTAAATCCCATACTTTCATTCTCCAAAACTAATGTTGCAATAGGCCAAACTAAATGCAAATATTTATTTCAAGCTCAATGTACGCTATTTATGAAAGAGTATAAAACTCTTTTTTAATGCTAGTAGACATTGTTAACAGCTTTCTTTAAATTACAAATTAGCACATGCCAATAAAAATATTGATGTGCCTATTTGTAAAAGGGCATCTTGTCCCTTGGAGACTTAGTTATGGATAAAATTGTTTGTGTTGGCAAGAATTACATGGAACATGCAAAAGAGTTGGGTGATGCTATTCCGGAAAAACCCGTCCTTTTTATTAAACCCAAAAGTATTTTAAGGGCTGCAATCGATCATGAAGAGCTTTCCTTGGTTATTCCTCAAGTATCTAGCTCTTTGCATTTTGAAGCAGAAATTGTTTTACGCTTAGATAAAGGTGGATTTCAGCTCGATTTAAAAGAAGCAGAAAAAGCAATTGGAGCCGTTTCAATTGGACTAGATATGACCCTAAGAGAACTTCAAGCAAAACAAAAAAAAGAAGGACATCCTTGGACGACTAGCAAAGTTTTTGTAGACAGTGCTGTTGTTGGTCCTTGGTTAAGAGTATCTGAATTTCCAAATTATTTAGAAGAAAAATTCACATTTTCTCTTGACGATAAAGTCAAACAAGAAAGTTTTGGAAAAAATATGACCATGTCTCCTGTCGAATGTGTTTCTTACATTAGTAAGTTTTTTCCACTTGTTGCTGGAGATCTTATATTTACAGGAACACCAGCCGGGGTAGGACCTGTGACTTCAGGCCAAAGAGGAGTTCTTAGTTTTGGCTCCATTCGTTATTCTGTTCTTTGGTCATAATAGCTGTTATTTTAATAAAAAATCTACTTTAAATAAGATCATAAAAGTAAACAAAAATAATAAATAATAAATAATTTTTAAAGATAACCAAATATTTTAAATAAATAATTAATATATAAAATTGACTAAAAAAAATTATTTAATTAAAATTTTTTAGATACTATTGTATTGAATTATAATTTTATCAAATTTTTTAGATATTGAGGATGAATTATGATTAAAAAGTTTTTATCATTATCTATTTTATTATTTTCTAGCTTACCCGTTAGTGCAAAAATGAATAAATATTTTTCAAATAATATAGAACTTTTAAATTCTGATATATCTAATTCTAGAAATTTCTTAGATAAAAATTTGATAGAATGTTCAAAGGCTTGTTTTACTGATAAAAAGAATATTGAAGATATTTTAGGAAATCAAAATTATGATGAAATTTATGAAAATGAAATGATTTTTAAAGAATTATTTTGAATCATAAAAAGATTTAGGAAATAATTCTACATATGTTGTCAAATTATCATTTAAATTTTTTTCACATTTATCTTTCGCTTGAGTTAAATGCATGCATAAATAATTTAATAACTTTCTTCTATAAATGTCATCTTTTATTACCAATGCAGAGCAATGTCCTTTTTCATTTAATTCCCAAAACTCTTTAGGATTCTCAGCTTCTTTAAATAAAGATGATCCTGATTCAAAAGGAACAACGGGGTCTTCTGTACTATGAATAAATAATGTAGGTATTTTAACTTGTTTTATATAGTCGATAGGACTTAAATTATCTGAAACTAAAAAACTAAGAGGCCATTGCAAAGGCCAGGTAAGCCAAATACTAGCTAATTTTTGGCGCGAAATTGTTCTGTACGAAGCAAATGTGCTATCTAAAATAATTGCTTGCACTTCTTGAATTGGGTTTTCAACGTAAGCAGGAACAGCAACTGCTCCTCCAAGACTTTGAGCAAAAATAAATATATCTTTTGTTCTTGAATTTTCTTTAAGCCAATTTAATACAGACTTACTATCTATAAATAAGCCATCTCTCGTTGATTTACCTGTAGATTTACCGTATCCACGATAATCAAATGAAATAATATCGTAGCCATAACTTGCTAACCAAGAAAGATACATAAAATGAGTCGTTATATTTTCTGCATTTCCATGAAAATGTAAAATAGTTGCATATGGTTCTTTGTTTTTAGAATAAATAAACCATCCATTTAAGTTCTCATTATCTTCTGTTTTAATAGAAATCTCATCATATTTTAAGCTTAATTTATCTGGTGTTACTCTGACTTCTGAATCAGGATAATAAAAAAGGTGGTTACAACCTGAAACGAAATTTATAATAATAAATAAATAAAAATAAATACTTTTAGTCAATTTTCAGACTCCTTAAAAATCATGTTAAATAGATTTAATATTGACTAATATATAAATCCTTAATAAACATATACATATACAATTATTCGTAACATTGTAAGGAGTCTTATCAAGATGTTTCGGAAAAAATATTTGTCCTTAGGTGTCATCATTTTTTCTGTTCCTTTTTGTGTTTATGGAAAAACACCTTTTGGAATGGCTGGATGTGGACTCGGATCGCAAATAATATGGCCTGAAGGAAATCAAGTTTCTGCATCCACTACAAACGAAACTTTAGGAAGTCAAGTATTCGGAATTACATCTGGCACTTCTAATTGTTTGGAGCCTTCTAAAGAAGCGGCACTTAATGCGCAACAAAGATTTATGGCAGATAATTATTCTATTTTATCAAAAGAAATGGCTCAAGGAGATGGAGAAACATTAAAAGCTTTTTCCAATACATTTGGTTTTAAAAAAGAAGTATTTAATGATTTTGTAGCAAAAATGCAAAGCTCATATTCTCGAATTTTTGTTGCTCTAGGTATCATGGCAGCGCTTGATGTCGTTCAATCCGAGATTAAAAATAAACCTCAATTGGCCAGTGGTTGTTCTCTTGTCATTTAATTCATCATAAGTCAATTTGGAGAATTATTTAATGAAAAACTATAAACTGATAAGTTCTTCTTAGTTTGTTTTAATTTCATCTATTCATATTAATTCATGGGCTCAAAACCAAATAGCAAAAGTGGGGAAATATAAAGATGTAGATCCGTGGGGAATGGGTGGGTGTGGCCTTGTTTCTTTATTTATTAAAGAAAAAGACATGTTAGCACAAATTGGAGCTTCGGTTGTAAATATATATTCTGGTTCAACTCAATCTTTTACGATATCGTCCGGAACATCGAATTGTGTTGCTTCTAGAAGTAATTTAGCATTAAAGAAACAAGAAGTTTTTATTACTGTTAACTTGTCTAGTTTATCTAAAGAAGCTGCACAAGGAAATGGTGAGCATATTTCTGCTTTAGCAGAAGTATTTGGTTGTCCAAATGAGTACTTTGCAAAGTTAAGTCAATGTCATTATGAAAAAATATATAGCATTAATGAACCTAAAGTTGTTTTAAAAAATTATATTACTGAAGTTAAGTCCAATGAAAACTTAGCAAAAAACTTTACTAGAACTATATAATAATGATGTCAAAAAATAGGGTACTATATTTTCTCTATTTTACATTATTTGTTTTTTGTATTTTAATTTTACAAACAAATAAAGTTTATGGAGAGTCGTTAAGTTATATAGATAAATTAATTGCTGACGCTCAATATAAAAAACTTTGGAATAAGAGAGCTTGGAGTAAGTTATTGCTTATTCCAGATCATTTTCTCTATAAAAGTAAACGAAGTTTGATTAGCGATAAGTCTTATTTTTTGGCGTCAGATGGAAAATATAATCCTGAAAATGAACTTATTTCAACTCTTAAAGCATTCAATGAACCTTTAATTATGAATAGTTCTGTCAAAGAGTATATGCACCCCCAATGTAAATATGCTGCTCGTTTTCATTGGCTTGTTAAAGAACTCGATATTGATCCAAATAAAATGACATTTCAGTCCTGTCCTGAATTGCATAAATTTATTGATTATTTAGATTATAAAGGTGTTTCCCTTGTTTTTTCTAATTATGTTGCCGATGGTCCTGGTTCTTTATTTGGACATACCTTTTTAAGACTTCATCGAAATTCTGATGCAAATAGTGATTTTGCACTCCTAGATGATATTGCAAATTTTTCGGCTTTTGTTCCTCAAGAAAAAGGATTACTTTATCCAATTAAAGGATTAGCAGGAGGGTATAAAGGTCGATTTGCTGTTGTTCCATATTATCAAAAAATACAAGAATATAATAATTATGAAAGTAGAGATTTATGGGAATACAGATTAAATTTATCTAAAGATGAAATACGTTTACTTGAAAAATTATTATGGGAAGTTGGTTGGTCATATATTGATTATTATTATATAGATGATAATTGTGCTTTTGTTATGCTCTCTGTTCTTGAAGCTGTTAAACCTGAATTAGAATTAACAGGAAAGCTTTGGTTATATGCCATTCCTTCTGATACCATTCGAATTGTAAATCGTGTCCCCAATTTTGTAAAAAGTATTCATTATAGACCATCTGTTTTGTCACGTTATGTAACAAGAATGTCTGTTTTGAATCAAAATGAAACAAAGATTGTAAGTAAAATAATTTCTAATGATGAAAATCTATCAGTTAATTCTTTATCAAATGAATGTGATAAATTTTGTAAAGCACGAACAATTGATTCTGCTCTTGAATATATAGACTATAAAGAAAAACTTGTTGGTTCAAATGATCCTATTCAGTTTCAAAACTTACGAAATAATTTATTAATTGCAAGAGCACAAGACGGAGTTAAAGCGGATCCCTTATTATATTCTCCACAATCAAGCACCCCTCATTTAGGACATGATTCTGGTCTTGTTTCTTTAAGTCTTGGTACCTCATTTAATGGAGATATTTTTTCAGATTTAAGATGGCGACCCGCATTACATGATATCGAAGCAAATGAACAAGGATATAGCAATGGATTGGGTGTGGGTTTTTTAGATACAATTGTTCGAGTAGATTATAAAAATAAACAGATTAATTTAAAAAATTTTCATTTATTAGAAATTACTTCTTTGCCAGAACAAGTTCCGAATATTCAATTTCTCGCATGGCATTTTGATACAGGATATGAGTATGGATTTGGATTTGGAGATGCAGCAACGCAAGGAAGAGAATATTTAAAAATGGGCATTGGTTCCGCTCTTTTTGGTTTTGAAAATGAAGCTTTATTGTTTGCTATCATTCATGGTGATATCGGGTATTCTTCAGGATTTGGAGCTCATATAGGACCGACGCTTTCCCTTGGTGGCTTAGCAAAACTATCACCCTATTTTAAATTAATTTTACAATCTGATATTGCGAAAAGATTTAATAAAGAAAGAGATATTGATTCAATTGAAAATTCTTTAATTCTAACTTCTTTTATTACTCAAAACTTTGAAACTCAATTAGGGTATGTATATAAAAATGGAATTAATGAAATTTCTTTAGGATTGCGTATTTATTTTTAATTATATTTAATCTTTTAAATTATTCAGAGCCCTAACACCCATGTTTTTATCCCAAGTAACTTCTTTTATATTTACAAGTTTTTGGACCCAGCGAGAAAGAACAAATAAAAGGTCAGAAAGTCTATTTATATAGGGAATTATATGAGGATTGATTTCTTTTTCTTTTGATAACGAAACAATCAATCGTTCCGATCTTCTGCAAATTGTTCTTGCTAAATGCAAATATGAGTTTAATAAAGTTCCACCAGGTAAAACAAATTCGTGAAGAGGTTCAAGTAAATTTTGACAATGATCAATTATTTTTTCTAGCTGTTTAATATCAAATTCATTAATTACAATCATTTTTTCCCAGCGAGAAGATAATGGTGTCGCTAAATCTGCTCCTAAATTAAATAAATCATTTTGAATAGCAAAAAGCCAAGTATCAAAAAGTTCTTGTTCTTTATTAGGAATATTAAGTATATTTTGTCTACAAATTCCAATAATGCTATTTAGTTCATCAACAGTCCCATAAGCTTCTATTCTTAAATCATCTTTAGATATTCTGCTGCCGTCTGCTAAACCTGTAGTTCCTTTATCTCCTGTTTTAGTATAAACTTTAACAATTCTCATAAAATATATCCTTGTTTTAATAAAACGATTTATAAAAATTATCTGTTTCTTAAATAAGGCTGACCTAAAGCTTTTGGAGGCCTACTTTTTCCAACAAAACCAGCAACAATAATTATAGTTAGTAAATAAGGAATAATTTGAATAAATTGTGGTGAAACCACAAAATTCCATATTTGAGATAATATAGGAATATCAAAGTTTGGTTTTGGAATTTGTATTCCTTGTAGTGTAATTCCAAGAGCATCAAAAAAGCCAAAAGCAAGACAAGCAAGAGCAACGGCTATTGGTCTCCATCCACCTACAATTAAAGCTGCTAATGCCATATATCCACGTCCTGCGGTCATATTTCTTGTATAACTGCTTGAAAGACAAATTGATAAAGTAGCACCACCCAAACCTGCTAAAAATCCGGAAAGTAACACTCCACTCCAGCGTGTATTAATAACATCGATTCCTGAAGTTTGTAGTGCATCGGGGTGTTCTCCAGCAAATTTATGCCAAAGACCATAGGGAGAGTATTTAAACCAAAGCCAAACAAGAGCCATAATTATCCAAACAGCAATGATTGGTTCATAAATAAATCGGTTATTCATTGCAATTTCAGGTGTTGATCCTGTGTTTTGAAATAAAATTTGTGAAGCAAATGGCACACAACCTGCAGCCAAAATTGTAATAGCTGTTCCTGTTACAATCTGATTTGATTTGAAATTAATAACAAATAAACCATATATTGCAGCCATTACCATTCCAGCAATTCCACCAGAAAGAAATCCTAATAAGGGAGAATGCGTTAATGTAGTTACAGCTGCAGCGGTAAATGCACCTGCAAGCATTTTACCTTCTAAGGCAATATTAATAATTCCACTTCGTTCACTAAATAAACCACCAAGAGCAGCAAATATAAGTGGAGCAGACATACGAATGGTAGCGCCGCTAATTGAAGATAAGAGGTTGATCCATTCCATAACTATTTAGCCTTTTTTTTAGATAATATTTTTTCCCAAAGTCCATCAGCTGAAACCGCGAGAATAATTAATGCTTGAAGAACAAGTGCAAGATCAGAAGTTACATTGTGTGTAAAAATTTCTAAATCGCTAGCACCTTTTTGAAGAGCTCCAAAAAGAAGTCCAGAGAAAATGATTGCTAATGGATTTCCTCTTGCTAAAAATGCAACAGCAATACCTGTAAAACCGTATCCCGGAGAAAAATCAAGCTTAAAACATTCCGATCTACCTAAAATTTCGCCAACGCCAACGAGACCTGCAAGAGCTCCAGCTATAAACATAGTTAAAATTTGTGTTCTAGAGATGCTTATTCCAGCTGTTGAAGATGCGGATTCATTTTCACCCACACTTCTAATTTCATAGCCCATAGGAGTTCTGTATAAAAATATCCATGATAAAATGGCAACAACAACAGATAAAAATATGGCAGAAGTAACAGGTGCACCTTGGAAAAAGTGATAAGCTTCAATGACATAATTTTTAGAAATAGGAAGTGTTTGTGGATTTTGGGTATTTGGGTCTTTTAATAAATAAACTGTAACATAACTAGCAATTCCTGCAGCAATAAAATTGAGCATAATTGTAATAATGACTTCGTGAGCTCCTCGTTTTGCTTTAAGGTAACCAGCAATTCCACCCCAAAGACCACCAGCAAATGCAGCACAAAGTCCTGCAAAAATAGCAGCAAAAATAGTGGGAACATTTGGAAATAGAGCTCCAACAGATGCAGCAGCTAAAGCACCCATTGTAAGTTGTCCTTCAGCGCCAATATTAAACATTTTAGCTTTAAAAGCCATTGCTACAGATAAACCTGTTAGAATTAATGGCATGCTGTATGTTAAAGTCATGCCAAAATCATATGGTGTTCCAAAACCTGATTTTGCAAATATAATAAAAACATTAATTGGATTTTCACCAGCAATACATGTAACTAATAAACCTAAAATTAAAGCAATAATTGTTGCTATTATGGGACGGAGGATTTTCATTATGAATTTCCTCCATTTTCTTTAGATAATCCACCACACATAGCTAATCCTAATAAATGCTCATCGGCTTCGTTTCTTTTAAATTCGGCTACAACGCTTCCGCCATACATAACTAAGATTCTATCTGATAAAGTAATAATTTCGTCTAGCTCAGATGAAACGAGTAAAACCCCAACACCTTTATCACGTTCTAATACAATTTGTTGATGAATATATTCAATTGCACCAATATCAACACCACGAGTAGGGTTTGCAGCCACAATAAATTCGGGTTCTTTTCCAAATTCTCTTGCAATAATTATTTTTTGTTGATTTCCTCCAGAAAATCCAGATGCATTTAATTTGGAGTTTTTTGGTCTAACATCATATTTTTCCATTTCACTTTTTACAGTTCTTTGGATTTCTTTAATTTTTTGTAATATTCCAAATCTGAATTTTTTCTCCCAATGCCTTCCTAAAATATAATTTTCTTCAGCAGACATATTTAAAAGCAAGCCATTTTTGTGACGATCTTCTGGTATAAATCCAACAATTAAGTCTTGCATTTGAGAGCTTTTTTTATAAGTAACATCTGTTCCTAATAAATGTATTTTACCAGAAGCAGGATTATTTTCAGATGGTTTTTTACCAAAGTATTTTTGGGGATGAAAAATTAAATCGAGAAGTTCAGATTGGCCATTGCCTTCAACTCCAGCTATGCCAACAATTTCTCCACCTTTAATATTAATTGAAATATTATTTAGTAAATTTCTTTTAGAATCCTTGGTTAAATAATCCTTCAAGGTAACATTTGTTAATTCAAGAACAGTTCTTTTAATATTTTTTCCACTAGGAATATCTGGTCTTAAGTTTACATTTCTTCCAACCATCATGGAAGCAATTTTTTCTTCAGTGGCTTCTGAAGTTTTTATTTCACCAACAACTTTTCCAGTTCTAAATACAACAATATTATCTGTTAAATTTAATACTTCTCTTAATTTATGAGTAACTATAATTATAGTTTTACCCTCATTTTTTAATTTTTTTAAATTTTCAAATAGTTCATCTACTTCTAATGGAGTTAATACAGCTGTAGGTTCATCGAGAATTAAAATATCAGCATTTCTATATAGTAATTTTAATATTTCAATTCGTTGTTGCATACCAACGGGAAGTTTTGATATTTTGACATTCAGAGGAACATTTAAACCATATTTTTTAGCAAGAGCTTCAATTTCTTTTTTAGCTTTTTTTCTATCAATTATATTAAAAGGAGTTGGAATAAAAGGGAGTTTTAAAGTATGTTCTTCATCACCTAAGATAATATTATCAAGACCTGTGGCTGTTTCTGCTAACATAAAGTGTTGATGAACCATACCAATTCCATTTTTAATGGCATCTTTTGGAGAAACCCAATGTTGGGGTTTTCCATTTACTAAAATTTCACCGCTATCTTCTTTATATAATCCAAATAAAATTTTCATAGCAGTTGATTTACCGGCACCATTTTCGCCTACAAGAGCTTGAATTGTACCTTTTTCGACAGAAAAAGTTATTTGATTATTAGCAATAACATTTCCAAATGATTTTGTAACATTTCGAAATTCTATAGCGTGTGATTGTTCCTTTAATTGATTTATTGTTTTCATTTTCTACTTATCTTGATTAGGTTAAAAATAAAAAAAGATTTTAAGATTCAATTTTTACTGGTTTTATAAAAATCAGGAACAATAATTTTATTATCATTGATATCTTTTTTAATTCGATTTATTTCTTTTATTTCTGAGTCTTTAAATAATTTTTTATTAAAATTATCATATGACCAATCAATTCCACCATCTGCAAATCCATATTTAATAACTCCAGTAGTGAATTTATTATCCACAAAATCTTTTATAGCAGTAAATACTTTTAAATTTACTTTCTTTTCCATGCTTGTTAATACAAGACCTGGGGCTATATAATTTTGATTTGAATCAACTCCAATAATAAATTTATTAGAAAATTTTCTATTGGCCTCTTCTACAGCATCAAATGCACCTTGTGATGAAGCACCTGCAGCGACAAAAATAACATCTGTGCCTTGCGTGTACATTGAAAGAGCAATTTCTTTTGCTTTTGTAGGATTATTCCATGCGGCAGAAGTTATGCCAACAAAGGTTTCAGTTACTTTAATTTTAGGATTTATATATTTAGCACCAGCTTCAAAACCTAAACCAAAGCGTTTAATTAATGGAATTTCCATTCCACCTATAAATCCGACATTTCCGCTTTTAGATTTCATAGCAGCAATGGCACCAACTAGAAAACTTCCTTCGTGTTCTTGAAAAGAAATAGATCTAATATTTGGTTCATCAATTGTAGAGTCAACTAAAGCGTATTTTTGATTTGGGTATTTTTTTGCAACTTTCCCAACAGAATCAGCATTATTAAATCCAACAGCTATGACAAGTCCACATTCACCATTAGAAAAAGAACGGATGAAATTTTGAGATTGAGCATCATTGGTAACAGTAACATATTTGCTTTCTTTAGATATTTTTAGTTCTTTTTGTGCTCTAATAAAGCCATCATAAGCGGATTGATTAAATGATTTATCATCTTTGCCGCCTTTATCTAATACAAGACAAATCTTAGGTAGTTCTGTTTTTGTAGAAGCATTGGAATTTAAAGATAAAATATTTAAAATACCAAATGTTGGTAAAAGAAAAAAACTTTTTTTAAATATTCTTGTGGACTTCATTTCAATTTTTCGCCTCTTTGCTTAATGTTTGAATTTTATTTAATGCAATTTCATTTTTAATATGATTGATTTTTATAATTTCAGCTTCAGTAAATAATTCTTTATTATATTTATCTAATGCCCAGTTAATGCCGCCATTAGAAATATCATATGTGTAAAGACCTGTTGTAAATTTATTATCAATTATATTTTGAATTGTATCTAAAACCGATTTTTCTATATCTTTTGTCATACTTGTTAATATCATGCCGGGTTTAATCCAATTTTGATTTGAATCGCATCCAATGGCATATTTTTTAGTATTTTTTTTATTTGCTTTTTCAGCTGCATTAAATACACCGAGCCCCGAACCTCCTGCTGCGTGAAATATAATATCAGCCCCCTGATCAAATTGGCTTAAAGCTATTTCTTGAGCTTTTGTGGGATTATTCCAAGCCTCAACTGATATACCAACGTATCCAATTAAAACATTGATTTTGGGATTAACATATTTTGCACCAGCAGTATATGCGGTCTCAAATTTTTGAATTAATGGAATATTCATTCCACCAATAATACCTATAGATCCTGTTTTAGATTTAATGGCAGCAATTGCTCCCATTAAAAAAGCTCCTTGTTCATCTCTAAAAACAATGGAGCGTACATTTTTTTTATCTACATTTGAGTCTATAACTACAAATTTCTGTTCTGGAAATTGAGGCGAAATAAGTTTAATGGTGTCAGCATTATTTATGCCAACAGCAAAAATAATAGAGCATTTTCCTTTAACAAAAGATCTTACTGTTTGATTTAAATGATTTTCATCCTTTGCTTCTATTACTTTACTTTCTCTAGAAATTGGTAAACTTTTAAATGCTTTTTGAAATCCGTTATAAGCTTCTTGATTAAAAGAGTGATCGTCTTTACCCGCTTTATCAAGAACCATGCAAATTTTAGGTTCCGTATTTGAAAAGGCGGATAAAGGGAATAAAGATAAAAAATAGAATGGAGAAAGAAAATTTTTCATAAAAGCAATATCCTTAATTAGAAGGAAAATTTATTTCTTTTCCTGTTCATAATAATCTGGAACCGTAATTTTGCCGTTTATTATCTTTTCTTTAATACTGTTTATTTCTTTAATTTGCGAACTTGTATAGAATTTTTTGTTGTGTTCGTCATAAGCCCAATCTACACCACGATCTTTAAGGCCGAATGCGGTATGTCCTGACGTAAATTTATTTTCAACAAAATCTTTAATTGTAAAATACACAGCGTTATCAACTCTTTTAACCATGCTAGTGATGATAATGTCAGGTTTAATCCAATTTTGGTTGGAGTCTACTCCAATAGCATAATGTTGTTTTTTATGGTTTGTTTTTTTGTTCATTTGTTCAGCAGAATCGAACACGCCTTGTCCAGAGTTAGCGGCAACTTGAAAAATAACATCCGTTCCTTCATTATATTGGGCTAAAGCAAGCTCTTTTGCTTTTGATGGATTATTCCAAGCATCAGGAGTAATACCAACATAAGATGTCGTTATTTTTATCTTTGGATTGATGTATTTAGCGCCGGCAGTATAGCCCGTTTCAAATCTGTGAATGAGTGGAATATCCATACCACCAATAAATCCAACTTTTCCAGAAGTCGATTTCATGGCAGCAATTGCGCCAACTAAGAAAGATCCATCATGTTCTTGAAAAGTAATAGAGCGGATATTTTTTGCTTTGTTTTTTTCTTCAAGGTTTGTGTCAACAACTAAGAATTTTTTATTTGGATATTTTAAAGCAAGCTCAGGGATAGAGTCTGATGGATTAAAACCAATAGCGATAATTAAATCGCAATTCATAGAAGTGGCAAAATTTCTAAAGAAATTAGAAATTTGATTGTCATTTTTGGGTTCAACAAATTTACTATCTTTGCTAATTGCAAGTTCTTTTAAAGATTTATTAAAGCCGTTTACAGCAGACTCATTGAAAGAGTGGTCATCTTTTCCACCTTTATCAAGAACCATACAAATTTTAGGAGGGGCTTGCTTTATGGAATTCGCTAAGGAAGTAAGAGAATAAGTGCTTAGAAGTGTTATAATTATCATTCTTGCTTTTTTGATCATGCGGGTAGAGGGCACGTGGATTCCTTTCGGAGAAAAGTTTCTTGGTAAAATGAATTACTTAGCCATATAGGCAAGAATCTGACAAGGCATAACACAAAAGAATCAAATGTTTCTAGGACTTTTTTTGAATCTATAATGCAATAAAGTAATAGAAGTTTTTCTTCCAATAATTTCTGTACAAGAAAAAAGTGAGATTGTATGTTGACTAATGTGAGTTGATTTTGTACACCACAGAACACTCTGGCAATCGAGGATTTTTTCTCGAAGGTTAGAATGCATAGCGCGGTTAGCTCAGCTGGATAGAGCACCAGACTACGAATCTGGCGGTCAGGCGTTCGAATCGCTTACCGCGCGCCATTTATATTTTTCCCTTGGGAGCGATGGGTGAGTTGGCTTAAACCACGCCCTTGCTAAGGGCGCGAAGGGGAGACTCTTCCGAGGGTTCGAATCCCTCTCGCTCCGCCACCTTTTTAAAACAGGTGTGTTATTGTCCACTGAAGCAATCCAACCTAAAACCAAAAATCTTGATATTTTATACATGAATAAGTGCATTGAATTGGCAAATTTAGCAGCTGCTAAAGGTGAAGTTCCAGTAGGAGCCCTTATTGTCAATTCTCAAGATCAAATTATATCTGAATCTTATAATTTACGTGAAACAGAAAAAATGGCCACAGCCCATGCAGAGCTTCTTGCTATTGAGCAAGCATGCAAAAAACTTTCACGTTGGAGACTTCAAGATTGTACTTTGTACGTTACATTAGAACCTTGTTTTATGTGTGCTGGTGCTATTATTCTGGCAAGAATTCCAAGAGTTGTTTTTGCTACCCAAGATCCAAAAGCAGGTGCTGTAGGAAGTTTAACAAACATACTAAATGATGATCGATTAAATCATAAATGTGAAATTGTTTCAGGCATATGCGCAGAAGAATCTTCTTATATTTTAAAATCTTTTTTTAAAAACCGCAGAAAAAAATAAATCCTCTTTTTGGCTATTGTGTAAAACTCAGAGTCTCTGTATTTTGCATTTTTATGATCCGTCATTTGAGATCTAAATTTATTTATATTTATTTTGGAGAATTCATTTGTGTCGCATCAAAATTTATCTAAAGAAAAATATACAATTGGAATTGTTTTAGCGGCTGGAATGGGCAAAAGAATGAACTCTAAGATTCCCAAAGTTGCCCATATTTTATTAGGAAAGCCACTCGTTATTTGGGCAATAGAATCTCTTATTCAAGCTGGTGTATCAAAAATTGTGATAGTTATTTCACCAACCCAAACCATGGTTGAAGAAATCATTTCTAATTATAAATTTTCTGAAGAAACTCAAATTCATTTTGCTTATCAAGATGTACCACTGGGTACTGGACATGCGGCTCGCTGTGGTGTTGATTCTGTTGCAAAATATTTTGACAAAGAAGTGAGTCAAAATTTAAATTCTTTGAATATACTTATTGCTTATGGTGATACTCCTGCTGTTAAAGGATCTACATTTATAGAATTTTTAAATTATCATTCTGAAAATAAGAATGCTTTTTCTGTTCTTGTATTTAAAGCAAAAAATCCTTTTGGATACGGAAGAATTATTACAGATAAAAAGGGTGAATTTCTTGCTATTTGTGAGGAAAAAGATTGTAGTGAAGACCAGAAAAAAATTAATTTATGCAATTCAGGTTTTTTATGTGCAAATTATTTAGAAATGCAAAAAATGTTTCCATTGTTAAAAAATGAAAATGCAGCAAAAGAATATTATTTAACAGATTTACCTGTTTTATCTAAAAGTTCAGGAAAAAAAGTTGGTTATTTAATTGGAAAAGATGAATTAGAATTTCTTGGGATAAATTCTCAGGAACAGTTAGCAGAAATGGAAATAAAATTTAAAGAAAAATTTTCAAATAAATAAAAAATATAATTATGGAACGAGGTATTATATGTGTGGAGTTATAGGTTATATTGGTGAAGGCGCAACACCTGAATTTTTTTATAATGGCCTCAAAAGACTAGAATATAGAGGATACGACTCAGCGGGTATCGCAATGATGAATTCTGATGGAGTTTTTATACAAAGAGCAGAAGGCAAGCTAGTTAATTTGCAAAAAAAACTAGAATTGTTACCTAAATCAACAAAAATTGGAATTGGCCATACGCGTTGGGCTACACATGGAAAACCAACAGAATTAAATGCTCATCCTCATCGCTCTGAAAATATGATTTTATTGCATAATGGAATTATAGAGAATTACAAACCGTTAAAAGAATTTTTAATGAATAAAGGTTATAAATTTCATAGCGAGACTGATACTGAAGTAGCTGCTCATTTATTAAATTATGAATTTAAGCAAAATCTAAATATACAAAACCCTCTTGAAAGAATGAAAAAATCAATTTTTTCATTAGTATCTCAAATTAGAGGGGCCTTTGCATTTGGTATTTTATGCACCGATGTTCCAGATACTTTATTTGTCGTAAAATATGGGTCTCCAGTTGTTTTAGGTATTGGAGAAAATGAAAATTATATGGCTTCTGGAATTACTGCTTTAGTTGATCATACACGCCAAATTATTATTATGGAAGATAAAGAAATTGCTTATCTTACTTCAAAAGATATTTCTATTGTAGATTTCGAAGGAAAGTCTGTAAAAAGAGATCCTATTTCTGTTTCTTGGTCAACAAGTATGTTGGATAAAAATGGCTTTGATCATTATATGCTAAAAGAAATTCATGAACAGCCACAAGCCGTAGCGCAAACTATTAATGGTAGATATGATCTTGATACTGGTAAAATAAATTTAAAAGCTTATGGTATAAATCATATTAATTTAAAAGAAATGAATCGAATTCAAATTATTGCTTGTGGAACAAGTTATTATGCAGGATGTTTAGCACGTTACTTTATTGAAAAATTTACTAGTATTCCCGTTGAAACAGAATTAGCAAGTGAATCTCGTTATAGATCACCTACAGTGAACTCACATACTTTGAGTATTGCTGTTTCTCAGAGTGGCGAAACAATTGACACTCTTCAGGCAATAAAGTTTGCAAAAGAAAATAAAGCAAAGACTTTAGCCATTATAAATGCTCCTGGAAGTAGTATTGCTCATGTTTGTGATGATCAAAGTCTTATTTATGCGGGTCCTGAAGTCGGAGTTGCTAGTACAAAAGCATTTTCGGCTCAATTGGCGTCATTAATTCTTTTAGGATTAGCTATTGCTCAGGAGCAAAAAAAATTAAATAGCCATAAAATCTCCGAATATATCGATGAATTGATTAAGGTACCAAGTTTTCTTGAAAAAGTATTAATGTTATCAAATGGAATAAAAGAAATTTCAATTAAATATTATAACCTTAATAGTTTATTATTTATTGGACGAGGACATCAATGGCCAGTTGCATTAGAAGGAGCTTTAAAATTAAAAGAGCTTTCTTATATACATGCAGAAGGCTATGCGGCGGGCGAGTTAAAACATGGTCCAATTGCATTGATTGATGAAGATATGAGTGTCGTTTGTCTGGCACCAAAAGATTCATATTATGAAAAAACAATAAGTAATATAGAAGAAATTAGAGCTCGTGGAGGGCGTATTCTTTCCGTTGGTACAGAAGGGGATAAAGAACTTCAGAATATTTCAGACGATTTTATTGCAATTCCTGAATGCTCAGAAATTATTTTACCTTTTCTAACAGCAGTGCCTATGCATTTATTAGCTTATTGGGTTGCTGTAAGAAAAGGAACTGATGTAGATCAACCAAGAAATTTAGCAAAAAGTGTCACTGTTGAATAATAATATAGTATATCTATTTATTTATTGTAGTATCTAAATTCTTGTGTTTTTCCGCCGTATCCATAGCATGCGGCACGAACATCGTGAATATAAATATAGCTCTCCTCATGTAAATTGCCTAAGATTTCTTCAAACCCTTCAAAATCTTCTTTAATATATTGCATTTTTTCTACTTTTGTATTTGTTTTATCTGTGATTTTTATGTCAAAATAAATTGAATTTTTGCTTTGGTTACTTAGTAAATCTCCACCAACAAACCAAATATCATGATCAATATATTCTATAATAATTGCTGTAACATCAGATTTTTTCTTTAATATTTTTGTGGTAATATTAATTAATAAAATATTGATATCATTATTTAACTTTTTGTTTTTTCACTTACTTTTACATTGAGTATTGGCATTTTTTCTCCTGTAATATATTTTAATAATATTTTTTTGATAGTAATATATTTTTTATTCATTATAATGTAAATAGAATATTGTAATTTGAGTAGTAGTATTTTTTAACATTTTTTATTATATTTTGAAAAATGGCTTTTAATTTTAAACTAATTTATGGGATTATAAAATGGGAATTAAATATAAAGAAGTAATATTACCAGAAAGAAAAAAAAATAGTTTTAATTGCACATGACAACAAAAAAAAAGAGTTACTAGACTGGGCTGTATTGCACAGCAATAAGCTAGCTGATCATGAACTTTATGCAACAGGTACAACAGGTAAACTATTAGAAAGAGAAACAGGCTTTAAAGTTACATGTTTTGAAAGTGGACCATTAGGTGGAGATATGCAGGCTGGTGCTCATATAGCAGAAGGAAAATTAGATCTTGTTCTTTTTTTCTGGGATCCTTTAGCTGCTCAGCCTCATGACCCCGATGTTAGAGCTTTATTAAGAGTTGCTGTTGTATGGAATGTTCCTTTAGCTTGTAATCGAGCTTCAGCTGATTTCTTAATTAGTTCACCATATTTTTCATGTGAATATAAAAAAAAATAACTGATTTTAGTGTTTATAAAGGAAGAAAAACAGAGTAAAATAAAACTTATCTATTTAAATAGAATTTCTTAGGATTTTTATAATTACTCATATCATCCATTATTTTATTAAATATTTTTTCATCATTATTTAAAATATCATAGCTTGTAGGTTTGTAAATATAATCCGAGATAACACCATTACCTTCTATGTATTGCTCATCTTTACTATTATTAACTCTTTTAATTTTATTCCAGGCAAAACGTATTTCACTGCCTTTAGGAAGTGGGTTTCCATTTGGAATAATGGATGATTTTGTTCCTCTTTCGTCAATAACAACAGGAATTAAAAAATCTTTCCATTCTATTACGTTTGCTCCTCCTCCGCCAGTGTGTTTTGTTTCTCCAAATATTCTTGCAATTTTATAATCTTTAAATAGAGACGTGAAAACATCGCAGGCAGAATAACAATTGCTATTTGTTAATACTGCTATAGGTTTAACTGTTAAAATTGGTTTTAATATTTCTGTATTTTCTTTTGTGTAATTTGGAGGAAGAGCATCATTTTCATCTCCGTCGAATCTGTCTGCAGCTTCAAGTAAAACTTCCCTTTTATTAACAAGATTTCTTGCAAACTTATCGTTTATTAATTTTTCCATTTCATTAACAGTATCTAAAATTGGGGCTGTTAATTCGTCTTTAGTTCCTTTTCTAGAATAATATCTGGACATTTCTAGATTATAAAAAGTATCACTGTTTGTTTGAGAAACAAGAGGTCTTACATCCATATTTTTTACAAATTGATTTGTAAATAAATTAGCAATAAGTTGAGGAAAACTGCCATATCCCCCTCCATTTCCTCTTACATCAAATATAATTCCCGAAATTTTATCTTTATTTTCTAAAACAAAGCTTCGAATTATATTTACTTCATTAATTATTTTTTCTCTTGCAACTAAATAATCATTTAAATCATAATCTCCACTTGGCATAAACATATTTAATCTGATAATTCCAAATTTTTTATCTCCTCTTTCAGATATTCTAGTTGTAATATTTGCATTTGAATTTGAATTTGCTGATTGGTAAAAGTTTTCTATGGATTCGTCTTGGTTTGTTTTATTTAATTTATAAAATAAAGAATTATTCATTATATTGTTAAAATTATTAAATTTTTCTTTAGTTGTTTTATTTGTGTTACAAATATCTGCCGCAGATTTATAGTTTTGCCAAGGAAAAGAATATTCTTTAATTGATCCATCCGAAGTTTTTTTAACTTTTATAGTAAATCTTCCTTCAGGTGTTTTTAAATAGGCTCCATTTCTTGAAAAGAAATTTTGAACTGACCGGGTTTTATAGGCATCTTCATTAGCACCGCGGGTATATTTACCTAATTCATTTATAGCAACTTTTGCTGGCATTTCTTCAGTTGAAAGTCCTTCAATTCCAATATTTGATATAGACAAAATTTCATCATTTAATTGAAGATCATTATAATTTAAATTATCATTTTGATTCTCAAAATTAGTGGTTACAGCTAATTTTTTTGATATGATTAATTTCTCATTTTTTCCATTTATATCATAAGATAAATCTACTTTTAATGGAAATCCTCCAATGACACATCTAGCTGGTAAAGGATATTTAAAACCGGTATGTAGATCTCGTATATTCATAAATATAGACATTGTTTTTCTGAGCAATTCTTCAGAGCTCATATTTATATTTAATTTATTTGCTTCTCTTAGAGCATCATAATGATAATCCGTAATTTTTTGCAATCTATTAACATAATAATCATTAAAAACAGTTTTTACAGAAGAAATAAGATTTTCTTTTTCTTCTAGTGTTAATTCTGGTAATTCCCATTTTAACTTATCATTACTTGTTATGCTTAAAGAATAATAATTTTTATATTCCGAATTTAAACTATTATTATCTAAATTATTATTTTTTTTTCCACATGAAGAAAATAAAATCAAAGAGCATAAAATTGAGGATGTATATCTTAAATTGGGAATAGATTTTTTTAAAATCACGATTTCTCCATTTTTTAATTAATTGTTAATTTGTACTTCTAATATTATAAAAGTAATTTTAGTGAATGAAAAAATGTATAATTAATTATTTTTAAAGTCAATTTATTTATTTATTTAAAATTAAATTTTGTTATGTTATAATTTGTTTAATAAAATTTATTTATTTTTATAATATCCGTATTTTTTTTGTATATTTATAATTTTTTCATTATTCTTAATTTTATTAAAAGAATCTTTTAATTTTTTGATTAAATTTTCATTCGTATCTTTACTAAATGCTAAATATAGTTGAGTTTCTTTTATTGTAAATATTGGATTGAATTTTGTATTTAATAATTTAGCATTATATAGACCAACTAATAACCCCGTAGCCCATAAATCAATTCGACCTTTTTCAAGCTTTGTGGGATTAAATTTTTCTTCATTTGATATATCTAAGTTTTCATTTGACTTAAATCCGTTTTGTAATAAATAATTCGCTAATGCGCTTTGATTATAAACTCCAATTTGGTATTTTTTGGCTCCTTCTAAATCTTTTATATTAATTTTAGATTCCTTTTTATAAAAAAAGACCCAGTCATTTTTTATAAGTGGGCCAATCCAATGAAATAATTTTTCTCTATCTTGTGTTCTTGCTAATGAATAGAGTCCAATTTCTTTATTTTTAAGAGCAGTGTCATATGCTCTTGCCCATGGCATAATTTCTATTTTGTATTTAATTTTTGCATTATTAAATATTTCTTCTACAATTTCAGTAGATATTCCTGTAATTTTTTTATTTGAATTTTCAAAGTTATTAGGAGGCTTTTCTTCGGTTAATATTGTTATTACCTCTTTTGCATAACAAATATTTTGGAAAAATATAAAATTGATAATAAAAAATATTGAATATTTTTGTAAAAATAAATATTTTAGTATCATTATAAACTCTTTTAATAAAAAAAATTATGAGTTTTTATAGTTATTTTTTAAAGAATTAATAAATATTAAACTTTCCCATGCATTTTTCCTTGTATAATGATAAATTTTTTCTAGATTTTCAAAAGTATTTTCACAAAGATGAAAAATTTCTTTTGGTAAATTATTATAATCTTCGCTACCAAGCATCATCATAGAAGTTTTAATTTTTTTAATTTCATCTTCTTTACTCTCATATATTCTTCTAGCAATTATCGATAACTCTGCTTCAAATACTTTAGCAAAATTAAGTTCATCATTTGGTCTTTCAACTCTCCAAGAAGCCAGTTTGGCAACGAGTCTTTCTCTGATATCTCTTTTATTGCCAGTAGCACCCATTAAAGTTTCCATTTCATCCATTGTGCTTTCATTTGCTTCTTCATTTCTTCCTGTAATATCGTTTTGTATTTTCTCTTTTTTAATAAATGCAGAAACATTTCTCATGTATCTTTGTAAGGCTTTTATATATTGTTCTTCGTCATATAAATTTAAGGCAGACAAAAACTCTTTATGAAATTGTAACGAGTATTGTGTTTTAATATACTTAATAAACTCTCTATAATCATGATAACCACCTCGTGGTTCAAATTGTAGATAGTCATAAATTGTTCTATCACGGGTTAATTTTTCAATTTCATCAAATAAAGCTATGGCTGATAAAGAATCATGTCTTTCATTTTGTGCTGCAAAATAAAGTAACATCTTCATTTCTCTTGGACTTGCTCCAAATCTTCCTTCATATGCTACAGAGCTTTGGCTTTCTTTTAAAATTTCTTCTACGTTCTTTTTTAATAGACCTTTTTCAATTTCAGTAAAGGTATTTGATGGTTCATTTCCATCATAAAGAGCTTGTTTATCATATGGATCAAGTCTTGCAATTAAATTTCTTAAACCAGGATCATAATAATCTGGATCAGGTTGACGTAAGCGTGTTAAAACTGCCCATTTTGCTAATAATATAAGAGAATGTGGGCCAATTTTTTTTGTTTTTTCTATTATTTTAATATCTTCTTCATATATTTTTTGTTCTAGTTTTGCTGATAATAAGTATGGAACTCTTACTAATTCAAATCTTCCTTTAAATGAAGGCCAATCAGGAGAATTTTTAAAAGCATCAAGATGTTTTTCATTTGTGCTTGCCATCATGATCAAATCAAGATCAGCTATTCCACTTGGTAAATTAATATTCATTTTTTCAATTGTAGTTAATAAGTATTTAAAAGCTTCAAGCGGGCGTTTTAATAAATCGGCAAATTCAATAAATCCTCTGTTCGCATCTATGAGTTCTCCCTGGGGTTCAAAAATTCGAATATTTTGAAGGGCAGGGGGAATATTTTGAATATTTCTTTCCATAGTGATTTGTCTGTCTTGAGCATCTATTGCCATTTGTGGTTCTACGGAAGCAATTCCTACACGATATCTGCTACTATAGAAAAATCTTTCTACTTGAACATGGCGAAGAACTTTTTCAAGATCTCCTTTATAGGCAACTATAAGTGAATCAAAAATTTTCTTACTTTTAGCGCCTAATGCACCTTCTTCTAGATACATGGGAATATCATCATTATACATAGCATTAGAAGTAATTTTTTTATAAAATTCAACACGCTCTTTTTTCGGTAAAATAAAAATAGGATTTTCTTTCATTTCACTTACTATTTTACACATTATCTCATCATCTTCTAAATGAGCGAATGATTTACTTCCATTTCGAGTTGGAGCTTCATCTCCAAAGCCAATATGTTTATTAAAATTGTCTCCTAATCCTTCATAGCCAATTTTATCTGATGGAAAAATCCAATTAAATTTATATACAACTCCATGTTCTGTTTTTGAATATTCTTCAAGGGCATTAGCTAAAGACTCAGCAGTCGAAGACTTACTTGAACCATTTGGACCATGTAATAAAATAAGTTTGTCAACTTTGCCTTGTCTAACAAATTGTTCGAGCACCCTATATATACTTTCGTGTGCTTCTTCTTGGCCAGTAATGGCTGGTTTATTTTTTCCTCGAATTCTTTCAAATAATTTAAAATGTCTTTTGGTAATATTATAACTATGTTTAACTTCACTAACTCCAAAATATTTGAACATATCTAACATATATTCTGCAGAGTTTCTTATTAGTTTTCTAGGGTCTTTACTAAAAATATCTAAAAATTCATCGAATGACAAAATATATTTTTGCTCTTTGAATTCACGTTTCACACTTTCTGAAACACTATTAAGCAGATCTTTGGATTGCAATTGTGCCATTTCTTTTTTCTCCAACTTTCGTACTAAAAAAAAATGCCTGTATCTGTTAACCTCAAACCATTCTCATGGAATGATAGAGTAAGAATTGATTTCTTGTAAGAGCGCGATCCCTCTTTGGATCGAATTATTTGTCGAAAGGGGTATAGGGTTGAAAAAGAAATTTGTAATAGACACAAATGTGTTGTTATCCAATCCAAGTGCCATTTTCTCTTTTGAAGATAATGATGTGTATATTCCAATTTCCGTAATTGAAGAATTAGACACATTTAAGAAGGGCCTTAGTGAAACAGGAAGAAATGCACGTCATTTTTCAAGAATTTTGGATGATTTACGTGAAAGAGGATCTTTAAGTAACGGAATCCCCCTTTTTAATGACAAAAGAGACAGTGGAAAAGTTTATGTCGTTTTAGAATCTGATATGGCCTTATTACCTGCTCATTTTGAAAGGAAACCAGATAATTTAATACTTAGCGTAGCTCTTATACTAAAGAAACAGGTTGGTAATATGCCTGTTATCTTAATTACAAAAGATTCAAACTTGCGTATTAAAGCGGATGCTTTGGGAGTAAGCGTCTCTGACTTTGAAGCAGATAAAGTAAATATCGAAGAACTATATACAGGTATTGTAGAATTTGAAGTAGAATCTGAAATTCTTAAAAAATATTTATCATCAGGTTCTGTTTCTTTAGAAGAATATGACTTGATGCCTAATCAATATGTTATTTTAAGAGATTCAAAAGATCCTCTTCAGTTTGTTTATGGAAAATATGATCATGTAACAGGAAATTTAAAGAATTTAAACTTAGGGGGCAAAGATTTTGTTTGGGGAATTTATCCAAGAAATCTGGAACAAAGTTTTGCTTTAGATTTATTACTTGATGATGATGTGAAGCTTGTTACATTGGTAGGAACAGCAGGTACTGGTAAAACATTATTAGCCATTGCAGCAGGATTAGAAAAAACCACAGATGAGTCTAAATATCAAAAACTTCTTGTGAGTAGGCCTATTTTTCCCTTAGGGAGAGATGTTGGTTACTTACCTGGTACCTTAGAAGAAAAATTGAATCCTTGGATGCAGCCTATTTTTGATAACTTAGAATTATTATTAGGTGGTGTTTCTCAAGGAAGACAAAAACGATTGTCTCAAAGTTATCATGAGCTTATAAATCAAGGAATATTGGAAGTTGAGCCTCTGACATATATAAGAGGTCGTTCTATTCCGAATCAATTTTTTATTGTTGATGAAGCTCAAAACTTAACACCACATGAAATTAAAACAATATTAACGCGTGCAGGTGAAAATACAAAAATTATATTAACGGGAGATCCTTATCAAATTGATAATCCTTATGTAGATGCTGCTTCAAATGGTCTTACCTATGTGGTGGAGAGAATGAAACAAGAAGCCATTGCGGGACATGTTTCTTTAGTAAAAGGAGAGCGTTCAGCTCTTGCTACAATAGCAGCAACGTTACTTTAAATATTTTTGGTGTTTCGTTTATGAAAAATTTAATTGATAAATGTGAAGAGACGATTCGGGCTAAATTTTTTTGCATTCCTAATTTACTTGAAAACTGTAAAGTGGAAGAATTTGACGGTTTTCAAGTTACTAAGTCCCCTTATTTAACTTCCATGTTTAATATTTCTTGGTTGAATAAAGTAAATCCTATTTATCTTGAGTCCTCACTTAAAAAACTTATAAATTACTTTTCTCCAAATCCATTTTCACTTTGGCTTGGTCCAAATTCTTTTCCATTAGATTGCAATGATATTTTAACGACGTTGGGATTTACGCAAGAAGCAAATGAAACAGGAATGATAATTGATTTAAATTATAGCAATATTAGGGAGTGTTTTGGAGATGTAAATAAAGTAACAGATATTAGTGAAGTCATTTATTTTATTGAAGTTCTTGAAAGTTATGATTCCTTTGTCCGTGTGTCCTCCCAATAAGTGATTTTTACAAAGCATAAATCCAGAATTAAATCTCCTTTTGAGGAGGAGATTTAAATGGAGATGGAAAATAGACTTTTAAAATTGTCAGAGCAAGTTGCTTTT